>JAEZBA010000596.1 GCA_023430245.1 Pseudomonadota bacterium | reverse complement strand
AATTCAAGCAGCGCATGCGTGATGCGGTGATCGGCTTCTTCCAGCGCCGGCTGGAGAAGAAGGCGGTGACGGCATGAACACCCCGCTGGTCGACACCCGCGGCGCGGCGCGCATCCGGCCGATCACCATCGCGATCCTCGCCATGGGCGGCGAGGGCGGCGGCGTGCTCGCCGACTGGATCATCGATCTCGCCGAGCATGGCGGCTATCTCGCGCAGATGACGTCGGTGCCGGGCGTGGCCCAACGCACTGGCGCGACCATCTATTATGTTGAGTTGTTCCCAAAGGCCGCCGCGCGCGACAAGAAGCCGGTGCTGGCCCTGATGCCGGTACCGGGCGATGTCGATATCGTGCTTGCGTCCGAACTGATGGAAGCCGGCCGGGCCATCACCCGCGGCCTGATCACGCCCGACCGTACCACGCTGATCGCATCCACGCATCGCGTCTACACGATGCTGGAGCGGATCGCGCTCGCCGACGATCGCGTCGATCCCAATGCGCTCCTGAAATCGAGTGAGGAAGCCTCCAAGCGCCTGCACGCTTTCGATATGGCCAGCATTGCCGATGCGACCGGCAGCCTGGTCAGTGCGGTGCTGTTCGGCGCGCTTGCGGGCTCCGGCACGTTGCCGTTCCAGCGCATGGCGTTCGAGGCGACGATTCGGCGCGGCGGCGTCGGCGTGGAAGCGAGCGTGCGCGCCTTCAATGCCGGCTTCGAAGCGGCCGCGTCCGGCAACGCGCCGATCGCTCCGGTGGAGCGTCCGTTCGACCCGCAGGCCCGCGACGCTTCGGTGCAGTCGCTGCTGGCTCCGATCGACGGCGCGCTGTCGATCGTGTCGCGCCCGATCGTGAGTGCGGGCGTGGTGCGGCTGGCGGATTACCAGAACGAGGATTATGCGAAGCTGTATCTCAATCGTCTGGCGCCGGTGATCGAGATCGAGAAGGCCCGCCCGGGCAAGCCGGACGAATTGCTGACCGAGGTCGCGCGCAATCTCGCGCTCGCCATGGCTTATGAAGACACCGTTCGCGTCGCCGAGCTGAAGATCCGCGCATCCCGGTTCGAGCGCGTGCGCAAGGAAGCCGCCGTCAAGCCGGGCCAGTTGCTCGACATCGTCGAGTACATGCATCCGCGCACGCAGGAGATCGCCGAGACTCTTCCCGCGCCGCTCGGGCGCTTCATTCTCAACACGGGTTGGGTCCGCGGTATTGTCGACGCCCTCACGCAGAAGGGCCGCAAGGTGAAGACCTCCTCGATCCGCGGCTTCATGCTGCTCTACATGGTCGCCAGCATGAAGCCATTGCGCTCGCGCACTTTACGCTGGACCGACGAGCAGAAGCGGCAAACCGAATGGCTCGCCAAAGTGATCGAGATCGCGCGCGAGGATTATGCGCTCGCGGTCGAGGTCGCGCATCTCATCGGCCTGGTGAAGGGCTATGGTGATACCCATGAACGCGGGCGCGAAAAGTACCATGCGCTGATGGCGCTGATCCCGAAGCTGCGCGAGCGCGGCAATGCCGCCGCCGAACTGGCGGGCCTGCGCAAGGCCGCGATGATGGATGAGAGCGGCGAGCGGCTGAAGAAGGCGATGGCGGCGATCAGCTAACCCTGTTCGTCTACCGCTCGCCCGCCCGTGGGGGGAGGGACCCCGGCGCAACAGAGCTACCGTCCGGTCCTCACATTGAAGTTCACCGGCACGGTGATCGACGCCTTGCCCTGCGGTGGTATCGGGAAGGGTGCCGCGCGGCGAACCAGGTCCCGGCTCTCACGGTCGAGACTGGCATTGCCGGACGATCGGACCAGCCGGACCGCACCGACATTGCCCGCGCCATCGATCGCGAATGCGACGATCGCGGTGCCGCCGATGCCGCTGGCAAGCGCATCGCCGGGATAGCGCTTGTTGCGCGCGAGTTGCGCGGTGACGCGGCTTGCCCAGTCTCGCACTTCGCGCGATGAGCCCACGCCGACGCCACTGCGCGAGGCCGCGACCCGCGGCGGTGTGGGTTTGGATTGTTCGCGCGGCGTCTCGGTCGGCTGTTCCTGCGGTGGCGGCGGCTGACTGGCAACCGGTTCCTCGACAGGCTTGGCCTCGGTGGTGTCCGGTGGGGTCTGCGTTTCGGCGACCGCAGGCGTCGGCTCCGGCTCGTCGGGCACTGGAGTTGGCTCGGCCTCAGCCTGAACCGCGGCGGTTTGCGGCTCTTCGGCTTTGGGTTCTTGCGGTTGTGGCAGTTCGCGCGGGGGCTCGCGCGCATCGTCCAGCCGGGGCCGGAGTTCGGGTTTGAGTTGCTCCGCGGTCTCGGTTGGCTGTTCGGGTTCGACGGGCTCCGGTGTGCTCTCGGAGGGCTGAGACGGCGCCGATTCCGCCGGGCTCGGCATCTGCGCGATGCCGGCCTCGGTCTGTCCGCCCAGCACGATATCGACTGAAATCGAATCGAGCGCGACGCTCTGCATCGGCGCCGGCTCGCGCATGAAGATCGCGACGGTCGCGAGATGCAGCAGCAACACGCCGGCAATCAATGCGGTCCATGGCGTCCGATCGGCCCATGTCAGCCATGGCGCCGGCCGCTCGTCGTCGCTGACCTTGACCGCGGGTGCATCCACCGCGTTGGGGCTACGCCGGCGCGATAGCACGATCACGTTGGTCAGGTCGGCGCCGTCCAGCACATTGGGCGCGGCAACGGTCACGATCGCGCCGACGCGGTCTGACGGGCCGATCTTCGGCAGGGGGGCGGGTTTGGTATCGGCTGACGTCATGCCGGCCGACCCTGCGGCAAGAGGTCCGGCCGATCAAGCATCCGGGACGTAGGCATGCCAGCGTCGCATACCTTATGGCTGAGCCTAAGCGACTGATCTTGCATGTCTTTCGAACTTTCCGCCGGTTGGCTCATGACGGTCGTGAACAGGAACTTTCTGCGGCCGGATTCATTGAGCCAGACTAGCATGTACACCATGTAAGAGTTCGGCTGGGAAATTCTCCATGCGATCAACCACTTTGCGCGACTTGGGCGCTTCGCACGATTTGCAGGCGCGCAAACAGCACTGGCGTGACACCTTCCACACGGTGCGCCGAGAGACCGAAGCGCGTGCCTCGCGCCTGTCCGCCGAGGACCAGATGGTGCAATCCATGGCGGATGCGAGCCCGACCAAGTGGCACCGCGCCCATGTCACCTGGTTCTTCGCGACCTTCCTGCTGATTCCGTTCGCCCGCGACTACCGGATTTTCGACGAGCGCTTCCCGTTCCTGTTCAACTCTTATTATGTGGCCGCCGGTCCAAGGCATGCGCGTCCGCAGCGCGGACTGATTACGCGTCCGCATGCGCAAGACGTGACGGCCTATCGCGCCCATGTCGACGCCGCCATCGAAGAACTGATCGACAGCGCCGACGATGAACTGGCCGGCAGGATTTTTCCGATCCTCGAGATCGGGCTGAACCACGAACAGCAGCACCAGGAATTGCTGCTCACCGACATCCTGCATGCGTTCGCGCAGAACCCGACCCATCCGGCCTATGATGAAAGCTGGCCAATGCCGACGGCGCAGACCGGCGAGACCTATGCCGACATCCCGCCCGGCATTCACCAGATCGGACATCAGGGTGACGGCTTCCATTTCGACAACGAAGCGCCACAGCATCGCGTGCTGACGCAACCGGTGCGTATCGCGCGCGGGCTTGTCACCAATGCGCAGTGGGTCGAATTCATCTGCGATGGCGGCTACGCGACACCGGCACTCTGGCTGTCCGATGGATGGGCGATGCGGGAAGCAGAGAACTGGCAGGCCCCGGGCTATTGGCACGAGATCGATGGCGTCTGGCATGCGATGGGTCTCGGCGGGTTGCGCCAAATTGATCCGGCGGCTCCGCTCATGCATGTCAGCTATTACGAGGCCGACGCTTTCGCGCGCTGGGCCGGCAAGGATCTGCCGACCGAGGCCGAATGGGAGATTGCGGCCCGCCACGATTTGATCGACGATGCCTTCGGCATCGTGTGGCAGTGGACCCGCAGCGCCTATCTGCCCTATCCGGGTTATCGCGCGGCCGAAGGTGCGCTCGGCGAATACAACGGCAAGTTCATGATCAACCAGATGGTGCTGCGCGGCTCTTCACTCGCGACACCCGACGGGCATGCGCGGCTGACCTATCGCAATTTCTTTCAACCGCCGGCGCGCTGGCAATTTACCGGGCTCAGGCTCGCGGAGTATCTGTAATCATGGCTGGTAAACCCCGAGCGCTTACGGCTCCGTTCGCAGCCGCGCGCGGAAGCGAAACCGAAACGTTTGTGCATGACGTGATGGCGGGACTGTCCGCCACGCCGAAGCGGCTTGCGCCCAAATATTTTTATGACAGCGAAGGTTCGCGGCTGTTCGAGGACATCACGCAGACGCGGGAATATTACCCCACCCGCAGCGAGCACGAGATCCTGCGGCTTCAGGCGGGCGCGATCGTGCAGCATTTCCCGACCGGTGCGGCGCTGGTCGAATTCGGCAGCGGCGCCTGCATCAAGGTGCGCTTCCTTTTGGACGCGGCGCGCAAACTGAAAGCCTATGTGCCGGTCGATATCGCGGGCGATTTTCTCGCGGAAGAAGCCGCATCCCTGCGCAAGGACTATCCCACGCTTTCGATCCTTCCGGTGGCGGCGGATTTCATGAAGCCGTTCGCACTGCCGAATGAAGTGGCTGACTTGCCGAAAGTCGGATTCTTCCCGGGATCGACCATCGGCAATTTCGAGCCGCATGAGGCGTGCACCTTCCTGCGGCACGCGGGCACGATTCTCGGCGCCGGTGCGGTGATGGTGGTGGGCGTCGATCTGATCAAGGACGAGACGGTTTTGAATGCCGCCTACAACGACTCGTCCGGCGTGACCGCCAAGTTCAATCTCAATGTCCTACGCCGGATCAACCGCGAACTGGGCGGTAATTTCAAGCTCGACGCGTTCGAACACCATGCCTTCTATAATCGCGAGCGCGAGCGCGTCGAGATGCATCTCGCCAGCCGCGTCCGCCAGAAGGTGACGGTCGCGGGATCCACGTTCGAACTCCGGGCGGGCGAAACGATTCATACGGAGAACAGCTACAAATACAGCCGGGAATCGTTCGCTGCTCTCGCGCGTGGGGCAGGCTGGACCATGCTCTCGAGCTGGACCGACGCCAAAGGCAATTTCGCGGTCTGCGCGCTGGCATTGCCCACATCATCCTGAGGGTGCGGGAGCCCCGGCAAGGCTTGGTTGGTAAGGCTGATCGTCGAAGGCTTGGCGATCCCGGTGCGAGCGGCTAAACAGGCCGCCCGGACAATACGGTCCGTCACCCAGCCAATCAGGATTTCCACCTCATGAAGATCGTCGGTTTCGAGCTCGACAGACAATTGCATCTCGGCGTCGTGGACGGCGACCAGGTGATCGACCTCCAGGCTGTCGATCCGAAAATCCCCGCCGATCTCGGT
>JAEZBA010000578.1 GCA_023430245.1 Pseudomonadota bacterium | reverse complement strand
GCCCATGATGGCGGGCGCGTCCACGTTCTGGTCGTCGCCGGTAAGCACCAGCCGAATGCGGTGTCCTGCCTTGAAACGGCGCGCATCGTCGACCAGCGGAATACGGTAGCGGACGACATGCCCGATTGGAACCGCTTCGAAGCTGGTGCACGGCAAGACCGGCGCGCCGGGCATGCTCTTCCCTTCGTCTACCGCGCGCAGGCTGGCGCGCAGATAGCCGGCGGTGACATCGGTCACCGTCCCCGAGGGATCGACGTCCTGCAGGGTTGCAATGAAAGCGGTGTCGGCCGCGGTCGCAATCGCATCGAGGGCGAGCTCGACCGGACCGATCATATCGAGATCGCGTTCCAGCGGCGCCCCGGTCCAGACGAGAATCGACGGCGGATCGGTCTCGCTCGCGTGATCGCGGTTGAGGCCGGCGCCGAGCGTCATCAGCGCACGGCTTCCGGCCGCACCTTCCTCGAGCGCGAGAGCGCCATCGGCGCGCAGCGCGTAGTCGCGATAGCTGACGCCCGGCGCCGGCCAGCTGTCCCCTTCGCGGAAACCGTCCGCACCCGGCAGCACGTAGCGGATACGCGGTCCTTCGAGAATGCCGGTGTCGCTGCCCTTCAGCCAGTGATCGAACCAGGCCAGCGCCTCGACATGCAGGCTTTCCCACGGCCAGGTCAGACCGTAATCGCCGAGCATCGCGACCCGCACATGCCTGCTGTTCGTCAGCGCGTGGAAGGCCGGGAAAGTCGACGGCAGATGCAGCGGCACATTCTGCCAGTCGCAGCCGAGATAGACCGGCACCTCGATCCTGTGCATCAGCGGCAGGAGATTGCGCTCGTCCCACCATGCATCACGCAGCGGACGCTCGACTGCGATGGTGCGCCAGATGTCGTCCCAGGGATGCGGATCGTGGTGCAGCTTCATCAGCAGTTTCAGCGCCGTCACCGCGGCTTCGAGCTGAGTCATCGCGAAATAGCTGATGCCGACCATGCCGACATTGCCGTTGCACCAGGTCTGCGCCGCCGCCCATTCGACGAGATCGTGCATGTCGCGCCGTTCCTGCGCGTCGAAAAAGCCGAAGGTGCCGCCCGAGCCGCCGGTGCCGCGGAGATTTGCAATCAGATGGACGTAACCGCGTGGCACGAAAAAGTCGCTGGCACCGGCCTCGATGAATCCCATCGGTGCGCCGAAATCCTGAAGCTGGCGCGGATACGGGGACGCCGCAATCAGCACCGGATAGCGTCCGGGCTCGGCGGGCCGATGCACATCGGCCAGCAGGGTCACACCGTCGCGCATCGGCACCGCGACATTGTTGTCGCGCGCCGTCGCATGAAGCGGCGCGGAGAGATTGCGATAGCTGCGGCCGGTGGTCTGCGGGCCGTTGAGCTGGCGCTGGCCGGGTTCGGTTCCTGCAACGGACATGCGCTAGACCTTCGGCTTGCGGAACACCACGAAATGCGAGATCGAGAAATTGACGAGGAAACTCACCCCGATCGCCAACAGCTTCGCATACAGGACCGGCATGACGAGCGCGCAAAGCACCAGCGTCGTGGTCGCGGCGGTCAATCCGAGCACCTGCGATGCGACGAAGGCCAGGTAGGCCCTGATGTTGAGCTGCCGCCCGGACTCGGCGGCAAAGGTGATGAAGGAATTCATCACGTAGGAGCCGCTGACCGCAACGGTCCAGGCCAGCACATTCGCCACCACCAGCGACGCGGTCAGGTACTTCAGCGCCAGCAAGAACAGCCCGAGGTCGATGAGCGTATTGACGACGCCAATCGAGGCGAAGCTCATGGCCTTGACCATCAGCGCCTGCCGCCGCAATGCCGCCACGATGCGCGCCGGCAAGCTCTGAGGGTCGGGCAAATCCTGCATTGGCGGGCATTAACTTTCTGACGGAACGGCGCTTTCTGAACAAAAGCTCATGCAATATCCGTAACTTGCGGATATATGTTGCGACCGAGACGCGCAAGCCGCGAGGGCGCGAGAGATGCCGGCAAGAACCAGACGAGAGGGCAATACAGCAGTTGCGGCCGCGCGCAAGCGCGACGAACTGGGGCTGTCCATCGTCATCCCGTGCTTCAACGAGGCCGGCAATCTGCCCGCCTTTCACACGCGGCTGTGCGAGACCGCTGAAGCCCTGCGCCGGTCACGCGGCCTGAGAATCGAGGTCGTCTATATCGACGACGGCTCGCGCGACAATACTTACGCGGTCGCAAGCGCCCTGCCCGCGATCGGCCTCGACGTGCAGACGCTGTCGCTGTCGCGCAATTTCGGCAAGGAAGCGGCCTTGATGGCCGGCCTGCAACACGCGCGTCATGGCGCGCTGCTTTTCATGGACGGCGACGGCCAGCATCCGCCGTCACTGATCGAGCGGCTGGTGGGGCATTGGCTCGATGACGGTTACGATGTCATCTATACCGCCAAGGCGCATCGCGATCAGGAGTCGCTGTTGCGTCGCATCGGCGTGAAGACGTTTTATACGCTGGTCAATTTCCGCGCGCGGTACAAGATTCCGGAGGACGCTGGCGATTTTCGTCTGCTGTCGCCGCGTGCGGCAGACGCACTGCGGCAATTGCCGGAACGCAACCGCTTCTTCAAGGGCCTGGCGAGCTGGATCGGCTTCCGGCAATTACGCGTCGATTACGAGCCGACCGATCGCGAACATGGCCGCTCCAGCTGGAATTTCGGCTCGCTGATCGGATTGTCAATCGAGGGGCTGACATCGTTTTCGGTCGCGCCGCTGCGTATTGCGAGCTTGCTCGGTATCCTGATGGCGACCGGCGCCCTGATTTTCGGCATGACGATCCTGTACGAGACCCTGATGTACGGGAAGTCGGTGCCGGGCTATCCGTCGGTCGTGGTCGGCCTGATGGTGCTGGGCGGCGTGCAACTCATCATGATCGGGGTGCTCGGCGAATATATCGGCAAGATCCTGTCGGAGCAGAAGGCGCGTCCGGTCTATTTCGTCGCCGAACATCAGACCCGCAGCGAGGCGAGCGAAGACACCGGCGAAGATCGCCAGTCCGGCGCGGCCGCCTGATCCGATGGCAGCGACAAACCTGCGGCGCATCGTATTGTGCGCGGACGATTACGGCATCTCGCCCGGTGTCAACGAAGCGATCCGCAGCCTGATCGCCAAAGGCCGCCTGAATGCGACCTCGGCGATGGTGGTTGCACCGTCCCTCACCTCGACAGAAGCAGCGGCACTCACCGCATTGAAGCGCATCGCACCGTATCTGCAGATCGGCCTGCACTTCACCCTGACGGCGCCGTTTCGCCCGGCGAGCGAAGGCTATACCCAACTGCGGGACGATGCCTTTCTGTCATTGCCCGCAACGCTCGGCAGCGCCCTGATCGCGCGGCTCGACCGCGACCGCATTGCCCAGGAATTGCGCGCACAGATCGCCGCCTTCTCGCAAACGTTCGGGTATCCGCCCGATTATGTCGACGGCCATCAGCATGTGCAGATCTTTCCGCAGATCCGGGAGGCAGTCCTGTCGGTGACGCGCGAAATGCTGCCCGGCGCCTGGATGCGGCAATGCGGCCGGGTGACGCCGTTGTCCGCGCGTGTGTCCGACCGCAAGGGCATCCTGCTCGACATGATGTCTGCTGGCTTTCGCAAACGCGCGACGGCCCTGGGCGTCACTGTGAATCCCGGCTTTGCTGGCAGCTACGACTTCAGCGCCGACCCGGATTTCGCCACGCTGTTTCCCAAATTCCTCGACGGGCTGCCCGATGGCGGCGTCGTCATGTGTCATCCCGGATTTGTCGATGCCGAGCTCAAGGCACTGGACCCGCTTACCAATTTGCGCGAACGGGAGCACGCTTTCCTGGCCGGCGACGCGTTCCCGGACATCCTGCGGAGCCATCGCGTCACGTTGTCGTGACCTCTCCCGCAGCACCATTCGCGTTCCTACATCCTGCGCGTCCGCAGACGCGGGTTCGGAGGAGGAACGTATGACACCGCAGGAACGCAGACTGGTCGATGATCTGTTCGAACGGCTTGCGACGCTCGAGCGCAACCCGCGCGAGCCCGATGCCGAAGAGGCGATCCGCGCCGGCCTGCGCAGGGCGCCGAACGCGACCTATGCGCTGGTGCAGACGGTGCTTCTGCAGGAGGAGGCGCTGCGTCAGGCCAACGAACGCATTGCCGAACTGGAATCCGCGGAGGCGCCGCCGCAGGAAAGCGGAGGTTTTCTCGATTCAATGCGCGACGCGGTCTTCGGTGGCGGCAACACCCGCTCTTCCGTCCCGCCGGTCGGCGGTCTTCGCCCCGGAGATCGTCCAGGAGCCCGCCCAATGGGTGTGCCGCCCGGCTTCCAGCGCTCCGACGACGCCTACCAGGCTCAGGGTGGCTATCAAGGCGGCTATCGCGGCGGGCCGGCGCAGCAGGCCTCCGAACCGGCGCGTGGTGGTGCCGGCGGTTCGTTCCTCGGAACGGCAGCAGCCGCGGCGGCCGGCGTGATCGGTGGCTCATTACTGATGAATTCACTCAAGGGCGCGTTCGGCGGCGATCAGGCCAAGGCGCAGGGACTTGGTGACGTCGCCGGCAAGGACACGGCTTCAGCCAATCCTTGGGGCGACGCAGCCGCGGGCGATGGCTCTCTCGCGCAACAGGCCGGCCTTGACAGTGTCGGGCGGTCGGAGGGAGCCAGCGACCGTACCGGCCTTTACGACCACGCGCATGACCCGGCCGACGATGGCGTCATGATGCCGGAAGACGAGGACTTCGATCTCGACTTCGATACTGATTTCAGCTGAGCGGAGACGCCGTCACCGACTGGCGGTGGCACGACATCGCTAAAGATAGAAAAGGTCCGCTCTCGCGAGCGGACCTTTTTGATTGACGGGCCGGCCATCGCCTGCGGAAGGCTGGGGACCTTCAACAACACGAATGCGCGGCCCGCTGATCGCCGCATTTGCGATCAGATCACCACAACCCGTGTCCCGACTTTCACGCGCTCGTAGAGATCGGTGACATCCTCGTTGCGCATGCGAATACAACCCGACGACACCGCCTGGCCGATCGTCCAGGGCTCGTTGGAGCCGTGAATGCGGTAGAGCGAGGAGCCAAGATACAGCGCGCGCGCACCCAGCGGATTGTCCGGGCCACCCGCCATATAGCGCGGCAGTTCCGGCCGGCGGGCGAGCATTTCCTTCGGCGGCACCCAGTCCGGCCATTCCGCCTTGCGGGTGACCGATTTCACGCCGGCCCAGGTGAACCCCGGACGTCCGACGCCGATGCCGTAGCGCAGTGCTGTGCCGTTATCCTGCACGAGATAAAGGAAGCGCTGCGGCGTATCGACCACGATGGTGCCGGGCTTTTCCTTGCCGGAATACGGCACCACCTGTTTGGCGAAACGCGGATCGAAGGCGCGTGAGCCTCCCTGATCGGGACCGCGATAGACCAGCGGCGGGGTGCCGTTTGGGTCCTGATACATGCCGGGCTGATAGTACCCGGGCGAGCGCTGTCCGTCGGACTGTAGCGGCGCACCGGAAAACGCCGGCTGTTCGCGGTAACGCTGCTGCGCGCCGGATTGTCCACCGCTGAACAGAAACTCGATAAACCCGCCGCCCATATTCGGCTGACCTTGCGCATGGACCGGCATGGAGGTGAGCGCAGCACCGGCAACACCGGTCACGACTGCGGCAAGCAAAAGACCAGAACGCTTCATCGACGCTACTCGCACTTGTTCGATATCGGCTTCGACATCGGCGCCAAAACAGCGGCACCGCTCATGCGAGCGACTACACGGTAAAAATCGATGCGAATGGTAAACAGCCGCGCGGCAACGCATCGCTAACCACGATCGGGCGGCCTTTACCTGCGATTAGCGTTTATTTTGGGTGAAGCGGCGTGGTTAACGCTTCGCTTCACGGCTGCATGAACCGCGCATTAAGCCGGGCCCGCTACGACTACCACAGGGGGTCAACATGCCGGTTCAGCGCAAGATTTTCCGGATCGAAGAGACGATGCGAGCGAGGTTCGACCCGCAAGGCACGGACGCGTCTCACGATGCCGAACACCCCGCCGACGTGATCGCCGAACTGCGCGCCATGCGCGCGCTGATGGAGGAGCACCGACCGGATCGCGGCGAACAGCTTCCGGCGCCCCTCGAACCGTCACAGGACATGCGCAAGCTCAGGATCGAGCTTGATGTGATCGGCAACGCCATCAAGGAGACCCGCGCCGAGATCGGCTCGCTGCAGGATCAGGGATTCGATTCCGCAGGCGTTGCCCGCGTAGCCGGGGAGCTCGAGGCGGTGTTCACCGACACCACCGGAGCGACCGAGCGCATCCTGAAAGCCGCCGAGGAGATCGACCAGACCGCGCAGGCCCTCGCAAGCCTGCTGAAGGGCGGCCACGAACAGGGATTGGCGCAGGACATTCAGGAGCGGGTCACCGCGATCTTCGAAGCCTGCAATTTCCACGATCTGACCGGCCAGCGGATCGCCAAGGTCGCGGGCATGCTGAAACTGGTCGAGGAGCATCTGGCACGGATGATGGAAATCTGGAGCGTGATCGAGCGCTTCAATGTGGATGCCGCCCAATCGACCGCCAGCCAACCCGGCCTGCTCAACGGTCCGAAGCTCAACGGCGACAGCGGTCACTCGACCCAGGCCGAGATCGACAAGCTGTTTCATTAAGTGGTGATATAAGACCGGCCTCCCGTGGTAGAGTTCGGTTCCAAGCCATGTCTGCCTCCGCACCAGCCGCTCTTGACGTGCCGTCGAAGCCCGCCCGCATCGAGCGGATGGCGGGCACCGCGCGGCTTGTCCGCGCCTATGCCAGACTTGTCAGCGGGCTCGTGCTGCTCGCGTTCGTGCTGTGCCATTTCGTCAGTCATATCTTCCTGATCATTTCCATACCGGTGGCCGAAAAAGCCTTCGACCTGCTGATGAAATTCTGGCTGTCGGACGCCGGCACCGCCTTGCTCGCGGCCGCTTTGGCCGTGCATGTCCTGAACGCGCTGTGGTCGATCTATATCCGCCGCTATCTGCGGATGCCCGCCTGGGAGGTCGCGCAGATCGCGCTCGGGCTCGCGATTCCGCTGCTGATCATCATCCATGTCGTCGGGACAAAGGTCGCCGACGACTTCTACGGCACCGACAACAGCTATTCCTCGGTTCTGGCCTCGCATTGGCTCGGCCGGCCGGTGCTGTTCGGCGCGCCCTGGTTCGTCTATCTGCACATCGCCGCGATCCTGACCGTGTGGATCCACGCCTGTATCGGCCTGCATTTCTGGCTGCGGCCGAAACGCTGGTATGCTGCTTGGTTTCCGGTGCTCGCAACCTTTGCGATCCTGATCCCGACGCTGTCGATTGCCGGATATATCTCCGGCGGAAACCAGATCCTGCGGGATGCGCAGGATCCGGATTTCGTCCCCGAAATTATTCGGGACGCCAATTACTCGCCGGACGCGATCGCCAGGACGTGGCAGGCCATCTACATCACCTTCGCTGTCTATGCCGGCCTTGTGCTGCTGCCGTTCATTGCACGCACGGCGCGCGGGCTCATACACCGCATGTACCGGGCGCCACGGCTCACCCATGCCGTCGGCCGCACCATGAGAATCCTGCCGGGTGCGACCGTGCTCGAAACCCTGCGCGCGAACGGCATCGCGCATGCGTCGGTCTGTGGCGGCCGCGCCCGCTGCACCACCTGCCGCATTCGCGTGACCAACGGGCAGGACGGATTGCCTGAACCGCAGGGCCTCGAGGCCACGGCCTTGTCGCGGATCGGCGCGAACGAGGGCGTCCGGCTTGCCTGTCAGTTGCGGCCGACCTGCGACATATCGGTGCTGCCGCTGCTGACAGCGGATGCCACAGCAACCTATGGTCTGATCCGTGCCGGAGCCGAAGGCAGCGAGCGTCAGCTCACCGTGATGTTCATCGACCTGCGCGGCTCGACCACACTCGGCGAAGCCAGGATGCCCTACGACGTCCTGTTCATCCTCAACCAGTTTTTCGACGAGATGAGCAAGGCGCTGGCGGCGACCGGCGGCCATTATTCGAATTTCACCGGCGACGGGCTGATGGCGATCTATGGACTCGATGCGCCGGAGCCCAAGGCCAGCGCCGTGCAGGCGTTGCGCGGCGCCCGCGAGGTGCTGATGCGCCTCGACCAGGTCAACCTCCGGCTCAAGGCCGACCTGAAGGAGCCGCTGAAGATCGGCGTCGGTATTCATTTCGGCGAAGCGATCGTCGGCGCGATGGGGCCGCCGCGCTCGCAGATCATCACCGCGATCGGCGACACCGTGAACACTACCGCGCGCCTAGAGGGCCTGACCAAGGATTACGATTGTCCGGTGATCCTGTCGCAGGCGGCGGCACAGGCGGCCGGGCTCAAGCTCGATGGCCATGACCTGTATCATGCAACGGTCAAGGGACGTACCGGGTCGATTGCGTTCTATGCGTTGAAAGACGTGCCGGAGCCGGTGCTGTAAGCCGCAAGTCGTCGCACGTTTCATCCTAAACGTCGCCATTCTGCGAGAGCAGACCGCCTGCCTAATTTTTTTGCGGCAACCCAGAAATATTTTGCAGCAATGCAGAAACATTCGCACAAATAACAGCGTTTCGTCTTTTGTCTTTGAAACTATTCTAGTCCGATAGTTATTGATTGTGCGCGCCGGGAATCTCCGGAGAGCCGAACTCCACTGCTCCCGCGTACCGCATCTGGCAATGCTTGCCTGGAGTCTTTCGCATGTCACAAAGCACATCGCGGGCGACGGCTCGCACCCAACATCCGACCCGCCGCGACATTGTCGCCTCGGGGGCGATGATACCGCTTGTCATCACCCTGCCCTCCGAAAGCGTGGCTCAATCCGAAGCCCAGCGAGCTGCGCCGTCCAGCGTTTCGGTGAACTTCGCCGTGAACGGCAAGCCGCACGCGCTCAATCTCGACCCGCGGGCAACATTGCTAGATGTGCTTCGCAATGAGATCGATCTGACCGGGTCGAAGAAGGGCTGCGACCAGGGCCAGTGCGGCGCTTGCACCGTCCTGATCGACGGCCGGCGCGTGGTCTCGTGCCTGACATTGGCGGTCATGCAGGACGGCGCGAGCATCACCACGATCGAAGGCCTGGCGACGGACGGAAAGCTGCATCCGCTGCAACAGGCCTTCATCGATCACGATGCGTTCCAGTGCGGCTATTGCACACCCGGCCAGATCTGTTCGGCCGCGGGCCTGATCGCCGAAGGCAAGGCGAAGACACCCGACCAGATCCGCGAATTGATGAGCGGCAATATCTGCCGCTGCGGCGCTTATCCGAACATTGTTGCGGCGATCCAGCAGGCGATGGGGCAGTCATGATCGGGTTCGAATATGCTCGTGCGAGCAATGTCGCCGATGCGGTGCAGCAGATGGCCGCAAGCAAAGGCGCCAAATTCGTCGCCGGCGGGACCAACCTCGTCGACCTGATGAAGATGTATGTCGAGACGCCGACGAAGCTGATCGACGTCACGCGGTTGCCGCTCGACAAGGTCGAAGAGACCGCAAGCGGTGGCATACGCATCGGCGCGCTGGTGCGCAATTCCGATCTCTCCTATCACCCGGTGGTCGAGAGCCGCTATCCGATCGTCGCGAGCGCAATCCAGGCCGGCGCATCGCAGCAACTCCGCAACATGGCCTCGACTGGCGGCAATCTCCTACAACGTACGCGCTGCGCCTATTTCTACGACGTCGCCACGGCCTGCAACAAACGCGAACCGGGCTCCGGCTGTTCGGCCAGGGACGGCCTCAATCGGATGAATGCGATTCTGGGCACCAGCGAGGCCTGCATCGCGGTACATCCATCGGACATGTGCGTGACGCTGGCAGCCCTTGAGGCGAAGATCCACGTCACCGGACCGCGCGGCGAACGCGAGATCGCGCTGCTCGATTTTCATCGACTGCCCGGCGACACACCGCAGCACGAGACAAACCTCGCGCCGGATGAACTGATCACCGCGGTTGAATTGCCCCCGCGCGGATTTCCGTCCAACTACAC
>JAEZBA010000351.1 GCA_023430245.1 Pseudomonadota bacterium | reverse complement strand
GTGGTGCCGTGATGCAAGTAGGGTGACAATTCCGCCTCCAGCAGATCGCGCAATGCGCCGCCGCCGTCGCCGCGAATGATCTGATCGTGCGCATGGGAGAGGGCCTGAATGCGCCCCTGCAGCGACGTGACGTAATCGTGCAGGTCGCGCCCCTCATCCACTGGATGCGAGACCAACGACTTGATCAGGGACAGGATGTTCTTGACGCGGTGGTTGAGCTCCTCGTTTAGCATCCGCTGCCGCAGATCCGCCTTGCGACGCTCTTCGGTCAGCAATTCGCTGTGCCGCATCAGGACTTCCAGCAGGGCGGTTCGCGTCGCTTCCGCAATGTCGAGATCGGCCTGGGTCCAGGGATGCGATTGACGCTCTACCGTCTGTTTCCAGATCGAAAAGCTCTTGCGCGGCGTGAGCCGGTCGCCGAGCGGGCCGGTGGTGTAATCCTTCTCCGGTTTGCCGGCCCAGTCGATGGTCTGAATGACCTCTTTGCGAAACAGGAACAGATAATCGCGCGGCGTATGCGAGAGCGGGATGGCCAGGACGCCGGATGCCTCAGCCTGGTAGTCGGAGGCCTGCGGCAGATTGTCGGCCAGCGCGTGGGTGGCCCAGACCTGTCCGTCCGCCACCGAGTTCACAAACCGCGCCAGCGCCGGGATTGCCTCGTCCGGCGGGACCGAGCCGTCGGCGCTCCATCGTCCGTTCATCCAGATCCCGACGCCGTCGCAGGCCATCAACTCGCCGAAATCGCAAATGCTGTCGCGGAGGAACCGCGCGAGATCGGTGTGATGAGCGACATTGCGCAAGACGCTATCGAGCGCCTTGCGCGCATGAATCGCGGTGTCGAGGCTCTGCTTGCGCAGCATCGCCTGCAGGTGCAGCGAGAAAAAGTCGCCGAACATTTCGGCGGCCACGCGTAACGGCATCGGCAGCGGCCGCGGCGCATAATGATGGCAGGCGATCAGCCCCCACAGACGGCCGGCGACGATCACCGAGACCGACATCGAGGCGGCCACCCCCATGTTGCGCAGATATTCGCAATGAACCGGCGAGACGCTGCGCAGGTTGGCGAAGGACAGATCGAGCGGGTTACCGGAGGCGTCGATGGCCGGCTCGATATCGACGAAAGCGCCGCTCGCGTCGGTGATCACCCGGATGGTATTGCGGAGATACAGTTCGCGCGCCTGCCGGGGAATGTCGCTCGCCGGGAAGTGACGGCCAATGAATGTTTCGAGCGCCGGCGCCTTGGCTTCACTGATGACCTCACCGGAGCCGTCATGCGCAAAGCGATAGATCATCACTCGGTCGTAGCCGAGTGCGCCGCGGAGATAGCGTGCGGTCCGGTTGCACAGATCGTCGACCTTGGTGACCTGATTGAGGCGCGCAATCAGCGCCCGCGCAATCTCAAGCGGAGCTTCGGCCTTGCCATCGGCAACCGGCTCGAATTCGACAATAACGGCGCCCTTGTATTGGTGAACCGACACGTTGAACCTCGCGTCCGGCCGCTGCAGCCGCATGCCGAGGATGAGACCGGGACGGGCGGGATCGGCCGATCGCAGCAATGCATTCCGCAGATCGTGGGCGCAGTCGTTTCCGACAATGTCCTCGATCCGGCGGCCGTTGATGTCTGCGAACGGCAAGGCCAGCCCTTCGGCCGCATTCAGCGAGTGACGCCGCACCACTGAAAGGTCGGCGTCGCAGGCCAGCAGGATGCCGTGCGGCTGGATGCGACCCGGAATGTGGATCGGCTCGCGATCGCAGTTTGTGAGGTCGACTTGGTCAGGCGCAGTTGTACTGCGCGCGTTCGGATGCATCCGTTGCTCCCGGGAGAAATTGTTCGAGGCACTCGCGCGCTTCAGGTCAGACCCGCGCCTTGGTGGGCAGGCGCCTGGTTGAGCGAGGCAACGAAAGCATTCCAACTCCGTGCTGATCGGGGGGACGCGCAGAAGCCCGGCCTGGGTCCATTAACCTTGTGATCCTTTGCGTGGATAGTGACGCCTCTGGCCGGAGATAAGCACTTGGAAACCTACAGCAATGCCCATTAGTTCGATGTGTTGTTTGACATATCGGCCGTCGATCGTGAGCCGGTTCAAACATCCAATTACGTAATACTGGGCGAATGCTTGGCCTACAACGACCGAACCGCCCGTCGGGTTCCATCGGGCTCCCTTGGCCGGAATAGGCAAACTGGGTATCGCTGGCCGCGGGAATTTGCGGCCTGCGAGGGACTATCGGTTTCTGGTGCAATCCTGAAGCGTGCGCATGAACGCCTCAGCAGGCGCTGTCGGCTTGCGGTTCTCGGCCCAGCTGATGCCGAGTGCGCGTGAGGCGCCGGCTTCAACAAGCCTGATCGTATTTATCAGAGCTGCCCGCTGCTCGATGGCGACCAACTGTTTGGGCATCAACGCGACGCAATCGCTGTGGATCACGATGGATTTCATTGCGATCATGGAATTGGTGGTGATGGCGTGATTTGGCCAACCAATACCCGCAACGACAAATAGCGCCTCAAGCTGGCGGTGAAATGCGCTCTGGTCGCTCGGCAAAACCCATTCGCAATCCTTGAGTTGCCTTAGCGATGCAGATCGCTTCTTCGCAAGCACATGTCCAGAGCGGACAACGATGCTGAACGGGTCCGTCATCAGCGGCTTTTCCGAAATTCCGGCGACCGGCGCGTAAACCCCGATCGGCCCCACCATCACGTCCAGTGTGCCTTTCAGCAATCCGTCGATGCCTTCGTGAAATACGGTTTCCTGAACCCTTACAATGAGACGCGGCATCTCCCGTTTCAAACGCGCCAGGGCGCGGGGAACAAGATTCGCTGCCGCGACCGGTGTCACACCGACATTCAGCGGTCCTTCGAATGCCTGCCGATGGAGCCCGATCTCTTCGACCGCCCGCATCATCTGAATTTCAAGCTGCTCGGCGTGCCTGACCAGGACGCGGCCGGCGTCAGTGAGTTCTGCGCCTGCGCGGCCGCGACTCAGAACCCTGGTTTGCAAACGCTCCTCCAGTAGCGCGATGCTGTTCGAAAGCGCCGGCTGGGACATTCGAAGATCCTGGGCCGCTCGGCTGAACGTTCCGCACCGCGCGATCGCAAGCAGGTACTTGAGTTGCCGGTAATCGGGGTCCATTCGGAAAACCTATGGAAATTGAAAATTTCCATATTGGACATCTATTGCCTGCTGCGGGTCAATACGAACAAGACTTACAAATGGTGCGTGGGAGGATGGCTTGGACACACTGCCGCACAAGGTTCACCTGGTCGGAAGCATCGGCCTGGATAGTGTGCAGGACGTCTTCAGCACGGTCGGCAAGGCGTTCGGGAAACGGCTGAAGCGGATTCCGGACGGCGAGCCGGGACCGCGGCGCCTCTGGGTCAGCTTCCAGTATCCGCTGCTGCGCTCCAGTCCGTTTCTGCGACCTGACCCGAGCGGCGCGCTGCGCAAGACGTCGGGATTTCCGCTCCTCTGTTTGGCGGAGGGCGTCTCGCCGTCAGATGTCCGGTTCGGTGAACTCGGCTATGCGCGGGAAGCGCGCGCTTCCTACGAAGATTTCTGCCAGGCGCGCGACAAGGGGCAGATCCCGGCAGGTGTCCGGTTTCAGGTTTGTCTGCCGACTCCCATGGGCGTTATCTATGCGTTCTGCACCGCGCGTGACATCGCTCCGATCGAGACCGCCTACGAGGCGGCATTCATTCGCGAGGTTGAGGAAATCTGTCGCCGCATTCCGCACCGGGATCTGTGTATCCAGTGGGATTTCTGTCACGAGATGATCCTGTGGGACGGACAGCCTCAGGATATGTTCCCTCGCGAGAACGCCTCGGAGTCGGAGATCGTTGCACGGATCGTGCGGATCTGTGCGACCATACCGGACGATGTCGAGTTGGGCTTTCACCTTTGCTACGGCGATTTCGGCGCCCGGCACTTCATCGAGCCGGTCGATTCGGGAAAGATGGTCGAGGTGATGAACGCCATTGCCACGGCGGTCCCTCATGACATCGCGTATTTCCATCTTCCCGTGCCGATCGGCCGGACCGATGACGCCTTCTATCGCCCGCTGAAGGCGCTGCACCTTTCGCCCGATACCGAGATCTATCTCGGCCTCGTCCACGGCAAGGATGGACCGGACGGGACACGCAAGCGCATCGACGTCGCGCGCAAGTATCTTGACGATTTCGGTATCGCCACCGAATGCGGAATGGCGCGCGCGCGCACTAAAAGCGTCATCGAAAATCTGCTGGACGTCCATGTCGCTACATCGACGGAGCCGCAGAAACAAGGCGCCATTTGATCAATACAAAAAAATCGGAAGATCATGGGAGGTTATTCATGCTGCGATCGGTGTTGGCGCTCCTTTGCGCTGTAGTGACGTTTGCTGGCGCTCAGGCACAGGAATCTGGCGCTCAGGCACAGGAATGGCCGACGCGGCCGGTGAAGATCATCGTGTCCCAGGCAGCAGGATCGACGCCCGATATCATCTGTCGCATTCTGGCCGACCGGCTATCTGCGGCGCTTGGTCAGCAATTCTTCATCGAGAACCGTCCCGGCGCCGCAAACGCCATCGGTGCGCAAG
This sequence comes from Pseudomonadota bacterium, assembly GCA_023430245.1. Classification (GTDB taxonomy): domain Bacteria; phylum Pseudomonadota; class Alphaproteobacteria; order Rhizobiales; family Xanthobacteraceae; genus Pseudorhodoplanes. Next base: position 1,260 of record JAEZBA010000351.1, on the reverse strand, counting down.
CGGCCGCGCGCTCGACGCCGGACGGATACACATTCTTCTTTGCCACCGCTGCGGCCCTCGCCAGCAATCCGCACACATTCAAATCCTTGCCCTACGATCCGGTGAAGGACTTCGTTCCGGTGTCGATGATTGCAAAAGGGCCTTTCATGGTGTTGGCCCATCCCGACGTGAAGGCGAATTCGCTGAAGGAGCTTTTCACTGCGGCGAAGGCGGCGCCTGGTACGATCAGCGTCGTAACCGAAGGCTCGCGCAACTTTACCGGCATTCTGGCGGCGTGGCTGAACAAGAAGGCAGGCGTTCAGATCGTCGAAGTGCCTTACACGATAATCACGAACGGCATTCAGGACGCCATTGCAGGGCGGGTACAATTAATCGCTTTGCCGATTCCGTCCGCGGCTCCCTTGATCGCAGACGGAAAACTCAAGCCGCTGGCGGTGAGCTCACTGAAATCCACGCCGAACTTCGAAAAGGTCCCGCCCATTGCAGATACTTTGCCGGACGTGGAATTGGTGGGCTGGTGCATTTGTTGCACCGGCCAATACGCCTGCAGCGATTATTGCGCGAATGAATCAGGAGATGTCGAAGATTCTCAATGATCCGGCGATCAGAGCGCGTCTTGCGGAACTGGGCGTCTACACGGACGGCGCCGGGACGGTGGAAAGCACAGGCAAGTTCCTCAAGGATCAGTACGAAGTCTGGAAGCAGGTCGTCCAGGACATCGGACTTGAGCCGCAATAACGGCGTGTCGCGTCACGATGCATGCGCGATGATCTTGCGCATGACATTCGGAAAGGCCTCGCCCTCGATCTCATCGGTCGCGATCCAGCGCATGCCCTTGGGTGCACGGGTCGCTTGCGCAACGCGCGCCCGGTAGACGACAAGCTCCAGCGGGAAATGCGTGAAGACGTGGTTCACGACGCCTGCTGTGCGGTGCCACTTTGCCTTGACGGGGGCATCGGCGAGCGCATCCGCTTCGTCGAAGTCGTGCGTCCATTCCGTGGTTGGCACTTCAGTCATCTTCGCGAGCAGGCCCTTGTCCGGCCGCGTCCGCACCAGCAGCGCGCCGTCGCTGCGCGTCACGACGAAGGCCGCACCGCGGCGCAATCTTCCTTCGGCTTTCGGTGTCTTGCGTGGAAACGTCTCCTGATCGCCGCGCTTGCGCGCGAGACAGGGCTCGCTCCAGGGGCACAGCGCGCAGGCGGGTCTTTTCGGCGTGCAGACCATTGCGCCGAGATCCATCATCGCCTGCGCGAAATCGCC
>JAEZBA010000469.1 GCA_023430245.1 Pseudomonadota bacterium | reverse complement strand
TGCTCAAGCAAATGTCCGACGAGCATGCCAAAATGTCGATGCGCGACCATCTCGCCGAGGCGGAACGGCGCAGTATCGTCAGCGGCAAGTCCGGAACCGGAGGCAGTATCGCTGTCGGTTCGGGGGTGTCCTGAGTGCCCTGCGCAAGGGCCTGGAAAACCGGGCCGATGCATTTGCGCTATCGCCGCCGCCCTGCCCCGAACCAGAACCACGCCATCACGACGCAGGGAATGCCCAGCGTCAGCCACGACACCGCATCCCACACGTTGTCGCCGAGAAGGGCTGCGATCAGTCCGACCGCGCTCAGAGCGCCGAGCACGATCGGAGCGGCAAAAACCTGTAACGCAGAACGCTGCATCGGGATCGATGACGATCAGCGCTGGGCGGCGGCGTAAGCGGCGCGGACGGCCGGGCGAGCCGCGCGCCGGCGCCTGATCCGCACCACCCACAGATACAGGCCGGTGACCAGCACGACGATGGTCGCGATATCCAGCACCGCCCAAATGATCTTGAGCGGCATGCCGCCATAATCACCGAAATGCAGCGGCTGCGACACCAGCAGCGCCTTGGCGTAAAGCGGCAATTCGCGGCTATCGGTCAGCTTACCGGTCTCGGCCTCGACTAGCGCCGGACGCAGCAGGCGCGATGTCAGCGGCGTCTCGCCACGCATGAAGACCGCATAATGGCTCTTGCTGGAGAAGGGATTGCCTGGAAAGGCGACAAAGGACGGCTTCATGCCGGGCATCACCTCGCGCGCGGCGGCAACCGCCTGATCCACGGATGTCGGCCCCTCCGGCATCCCGCGATCCTTGTAGGCCTGCGTCATCGCGACAAGCTGGTCGTTCTGCCACAGCTTGAAGATCAGGTCGGCCCAGGTGTTGATCACGCCCGTGAAGCCGACCGTCAGCGCCCACACCACGGTGACGACGCCGAGCAGATTATGCAGGTCGAGCCAGCGCACGAGACGCGGCCGGTCGCGACGCATGGCGCCGAAATCGAGCTTGCGTGTCGATGGCCAATACAGCACCACGCCGGAAACAATAGCGACGCAGAACAGGAAACCCATCAGCCCGAGAAATAGCTTGCCGGGAAGTCCGGCATACATGTCGACATGCAGCCGATAGATCACATGGGTCAGGCGGTTGCGGAAATCGACCTCTTCGAGAAATTCTCCGGTGCGCGAATCGAGCTTTAACAGCCGGTTCTGGTCGGGGTTGGAATCGACCGCCTTGCCGATGCTGAGCCAGATCAGTTCGGGTTCGTCACGGTCCCAGAACATGAATTGGACCGCATGGCCGGGATCCCGCGCGAGACCATTCTTCACAATCGTGTCGAGATTGGCCGGCGGCGTGTCGGCGGGAAGCTGTGCGGGCTCCACTTCGTCGTACAGCGCATGGTTCAGTTCGTGGTTGAAGATCAGCGGCAGCCCGGTGACGCAGAGCAGTAACAGAAACACCATGCTGATCATGCTGGTCCAAGTATGGATCTTGGACCAGACTCTCACCGAACCACGACTGAGCATGCCTATTCTCTCTCCGTCAGAATTTGTAGGTCAGGGTGCCGATGACGTTACGCCGATTGCCGTAGAAGCAGTCACCGCGCGCCAGGCAGCTTGAGAAGTAGATCTTGTCGGCAAGATTCGTGCCGGTCACCTGGAACCGCCAGTTCTTGTCTTCATAGGCGAACATCGCATCGAACAGCGTGTGACCTGGCGTGGTGACGGTATATACGTCACTCGATGTCGGCCAGGCGCCGGTCGACCACGAATCGCCGATGTAGCGCACGCCGCCGCCGATACTGAACCCGGACACGCCGAACAAGGTCAGCTTGTGCTTGGCCCACAGCGAGGCATAGTTGCGCGGCACGCTCTCCACCTGACTGCCGGCAAACGCGCCCTGCGTGATTTTCGCATCGATATACGAGTAGGATGCGATGATATCGAGATCGGGCGTGACGCTGCCGATATATTCGAGTTCCAAGCCACGGATGGTGTTCTCGCCGGTCTGGATGTTGATGAACGGAACGGGTCCGGGTGTCAGCCGGTTCTTTTCCTGGATCTCATAGACCGCGCCGTTGAAGACCGCGCTGTTCGAGACCTTGTACTTGAAGCCGGCCTCGTATTGCTTGCCCTCGACCGGCTTGCAGAATCCGATGCAGATATTCGATCCGAGAATCGGATTGAAGGATTCCGAGTATGAGACATACGGGTTAAGGCCGAACGACGTTTCGTACATCACCGCGAGACGCTTGGTCGTCGCGGCATCCACCTGGGTCGGAACCCCTTCCGCCTCGGACTTCAGCTCGTCGCGTCGGGCGCCCGCGGTGACCAGAAACTGACCGATACGCATCTGGTCCTGGATATACAAACCGGTGACCTGCTGGCGGATGCCGGGATCCTGGAGCAGCACCGGATAAGCCGTCGCCTGACCGTAAACCGGATTGTAGAGATTGAAGGGATTGATATCGTAGCCATAGCCGCTGCTCGACTGTTCGGTGAGATTTCGGACGTCGATTCCGAATAAAACCTTGTGCGTCACCGCACCGGTGGCGAAGTCCCACTGCCCGCCGGTGTCGGCGGTGAGCATATTCCGACTGGTGTTTAGCCCGTAAGTATAGCGATACACGCTTTGCTGTGACCCGTTTAAGTTTACGTACGGGTTAAACGGATTGGAGTAATTGTCCGGGTACATGGTCTGGTAGATGCCGTCGTCGTGCGAATAACGAAAACGGCTGAAGATCTTGAAATTTTTGCTGAACGAATGCTCGAACAGGCTGGTAATCGCCTGCGTCGTGGTCTGGTATTTGTCCCAGCCCGGCTCGCTGGTGAACCGGTTGATCGGGATCTTTCCGTTGGGATTGTAATAGAGCGTGCCGTTGAGCGGCAGGAACGCCGTCGACGATCCGGTCTTGTCCTTCTGGTACAGGCCGATTACCGTCCAGTCGGTATCCTTCGTCGGCCGCCAGGTGATGGCCGGCATGACCGTCTGGCGATCGTTCTTCACAAAATCGGTCTGGGTATCGGCATCGCGGTAGATGCCGATCAACCGATAGAGCCATTGGCCGTCCGCGGAGAGCTTTCCGGTCAGGTCGGTCTGGAACTGCAAGCGATCGAAGCTGCCATATTGTACGCCGAGCTCGTGGTGATCCTTTTCCTGCGGCCGCTTGGAGACAGCGTTGATCAGTCCGCCCGAGGGACTATCACCGTAAAGAACCGATCCCGGGCCCCGTAGCACCTCGACGCGCGACAGCGTATAGGGATCCGGTCGATATTGGTTCCAATAGCCGCCGTTGATCAGACGCATGCCGTCGAGATAGGTGACCGGCGTCGTGCCGCGCACAAGTTGACCATCGCCGCGCGTGTCCGGTCCGTAGGCATCGGCATAGACGCCCGGCACATACCGTAGCGCCTCCTGCAACGTCGTAGCGCCCTGGTCGCGCATTTCATCCGAGGTCACCACCGTGATCGATTGCGGGATTTCGGAGATCGGCGTGTCGGTCTTGGTGGCGGTCGCGCTGCGGTTAGCGAGATAGCCGTCGACCTCACTGAACGCATTTTCAACAGGCGCCGGAGCCGGCTGTGGTGCCGGAGCTGGCGTGCCACTGGATTGCTGGCTGACAGAAGTTCCAGTTCCACGCGGCGCGCGCTGTACATCGATTGTCGGAAGGGAGGTTTGCGCCTGCGCAGGCAGCGCCGCAAACACGCCCGTCAACACCGCGGCTGACGCAAAGTTCCTGATCGCCGCAGCCGCGGCCCTGTCACTCGATCGCATAATGCCCCCACATTCACGCGAGGATCTTGTTGATCGACGTGTTGTCTCGCGTGCTTCAACGGAAGCGAATGCATCAATGTCGCGATGTGGAGTAAAGCGCTTTTGATCGTGAAGTGTGGATCGTGAGTTCGATTTGCCGTCGTGATTGTCAAAAGCGCCACGAACAAGAACAACTTCACTTTGGAAGCATAACAATCAAAAACTGGGGAAGGGAACTTTTTGAAGCAACGCGCTGCTGGTCATCGTCGCGGCGTGACCGAGGCAGTCGGTTGCGGATCGAAACGCGCTCGCGAATGATCCTGAAGCTGCTGCTGGGTTTCGCCCGGCGAAAGCGTGCCGATCTCCGGATAGCGTTCTCGCATATCGCGCAGGAATGTGTCGAGCGCGCTGAAAGCAGTGACAGTCTTCGCTAGTTCGGCGAATTCGGTCCCATTGGCGGCATGCGGCGCGGTCGCGATCTCGAAGGCGCGCTTGTCGGGGCTTTCCCTCATCTTGGCTTCGTAGCGCTCTCTCAGGCGTTCGGCGCCGATCGTATCCTCGGCGAGCGAGTAGCCGATCGCCGCGCGCAGCACATCGGCACGCTCGATATCCGACAGCGGCGCAAAGTCCCGCCAGCGTTCGCCATACATCAGTTCGATCTGCTCGGCGGACTCGTTGAAGCGCTTGGCGGACCAGAGAATATCGGCGCGAAGGCGCATGGCCTGGCGATTGTCGACATTGGCAATGACCTCGAGCGCGACGGCATGACGGCGGGTGGCGGACAGCGCGCGCGCCTCGAGCAGCAACCGCAGATTCCGCAGGTCGGTGTTGAGTTCGGCGGACCGGGTGGCACGCAGGACCGCCTGCGCACGGCCGGGCTTGTTGTCCATCAGATAGATGACCGCCAGTCTGGTGGCGACTTGCGCGCGCGCGGCACCCTGCAGCCGGTTGTCGACTTGATGCTGGAGCAGTTCCGCTGCCTGGGGAAGCAGATCCACCGACACCAGGCGATCTGCGAGTCTGCGGATCATTTCGTCGCCGCGGCGCCCGATCGGGGTCAGTTCGCGGAAATCGTAAAACAGGCCCAGCGCCTCGATCGCGGGCAAGGCGTCGCCGCGTCCGGCCAGGAACAGCGAGTCGAAGGTGACCGCGGCCTCGTCATAGATGCGGCGGCTGGCTTGCGCGTTGGGATGCGCCTTGAGCGCCGAGCGCATCACATAGAACGCATCGCGGTAGCGCTGCTCCTCGGTGTAGAGCCGCGCCAGTTTCTGCAGCGCCTCGATTTCGGTGTCGTCGCCGCGCCAGACCGTGGTCAGGGTCTCAAGTTCCGCAATCAGATCGGGGCGCTTGAGTTCGCCGGTGTCATAGCGCAGTGCCAGGCTGCGCAATTGTCCCTGTGCGGCGGACGGACGGTCGTCCGAATCCGCGGCCTGACGGAAATAGCGCAGCGCCTCGGCGCTCTTGCCGAGACCCTGTGCCAGGCGGCCCTGCAGGACCGAAAAGGCCGGTTGCATCTCGGGGACCGAGCCGACGGTCTGGAACTCGCTCAATAGATGCTGCGCGCTTTCATAGTCGCGCACCTCGATGGCCGTCCGCAGCGCTTCCTTCAGCGCGACGCGCTGCAATTCCAATGGAAGCGTCGTGATGGCGCCCTGAGCGCTCTTGAACCCGCGCGAGGCTTCCTCCCACTTGCCGAGCCGGGCCTGTGCGATGGCGCGCCACAGCGGCGCATCAAGCTGATCGCCGAGCATCGGATGATTGAGTTCCTTCAGCGCGTCCTCGGGCCGGTTGAGCATGAGCGTCGTGATGGCGCGCAGCACGAGGGCGGACGGATCGCCGGCCGTCGGTCGGTCTTCGGAGAGCGCGACATCGAGAACGCCTTTGGCCTCCGGATACATGTCGTGCGACAGGAAGAACCGGGCCAGTTCGAGCCGCGGGATGTTACGTTTGTTCTCGCCCATGTCGGCGGCAGCCGCGGTGAGCTTATACTGACGCTCGGTAATGTCGGACTGGCGGTCGAAGCCCCAGAGCTGCGGATCGAACACCTGGGATTTGTGAACCGAGGCCGAACGTGCTGCCGCCCCCGGTCCCGACAACGTCAGACCGCCCGGTCGGGCAATGACGACATTGTCCGGGACCAGTTCGACCTGCACGTCGTCGGCAAGCGGCTGCAGCGCAACGCCATGGGTGGATGCGAGCGCCCGGAATTCCACGAAGTCCTGCGGCTTGATGAATCCGCGCGCGGGTCCAGGCGCCGTGACCACCAGCAGGCTGTCGCCCATTTCGGGATCGGCAATGCGATGCAGTTCGCGCGCCTGCTCCAGCGGAATCGTAATGCTGGGGCGCGCCGCATTGGCCATGCTGCGATCGACCGACAGGGGCGCGCTGGGGCTGGCAATGGTATCGCCTACCGTGATCGTCCACGTGCCGCCGTCCGCGGTCGCGCCGACCAGCCGCGGACGGTCCAGCATCAGCCGGACCACATAGCCGTCGGGCAACGCCGTACCCAATGCGTGGCGGATCATGCCGCCTGAACCGGTTTCGAGATCCGGCAGCGTTATCGGAGCGCGCGTGTCGAAGACCATCCACAAGGTGCCGGCACGCCGGAAGATCGCGGCCGGGGTCGGAGCCTGGAATGGAAAGGTCAGGCGCAGATTGTCGGCCTGGCGGCCGACCTCGGCCGTGACGAGATTGTTTTCGTCAGCAGGTACCACCCCAAGCGCCGGTGCGATGACAGCACGTGGCGCAGGCGCGCTTTCAGGACGCAGCTGACTCTCGGGGCTAGATCGGGCACCGGACTGCCGCTGACTGTCTGCGGGAGCCGGCGCCGTCGCCGCGGCCACGCGGGGTACAGCAACCGCCGCCGCGGCAGCAGTCTTCGGAGGCGGTGCAGCTCGGACCGTTTCGGGAACAGGCGCGGCAGCGGGCGACGGCGCGGATGCCTGCTCCGGCTTTGCCGATTGCGGTGACGCGGCGGCAATGGTCTGCGGCGGTTCCGCACCGGCGAGCGGGCTGCCCTTCTTCGCAACCTCGCTGATCAGTTGCGAGACGTCGTCGGCACGAACGGGTGCCACCGCTTCCTTGGCATCCGAACTTCCGACATCGAGAACGTAATTCTTGTCCTCGCGGAATGTGCGAATATCGGCCTTGCCGTTCAGGACGAAGCGCACCGCAACCGAATCGGCCTGATCGAAGCTCTCCACCGCCCTCACTGTGTCCGGCAGCCTTGCCTTGAGGTCGCCGAAATCGAACTTCAGCCGGGCGGCGAATTTCAGCGTCATATCGTTGGTGCCGCGATCGGCGGACACCGCGATCACATCGGGAAGTTCGAAAACGTAGCGTGTGAAGGTCGGCTGTGTCGCGACCCGGATGCGCGCCGGCACCTCTTGGCGCCTGGCGCTATCGCGCTGTGCGCGCATGGAACGCTCTGCGAGGCGCGCCCGGCGCGACAATTCCTCGATCACCTCTTTCGGCAGACCGGGCGCCAGTCCCTTCCAGGTTTCGGGCAACAGATCGATGTAGAGGCGCTCGCCTGCGGCCATCGAATTGACCGTGGCCTTGCGGCTGAGCGCGAGACGAAATCCCCTGCCGTCCGGATCGCGGCGCGCGGCGCCGATGATGTTCGACGCGCTATGCGTCAGCTTCTCGATCCCGGCATCGACCGGCCGCTTGAAATGGACAACGACGATGTTACCCGCGACGTGCACGTCGGACTCAACCTCCTCCGCCAGATGCACGAGAATGCGGACGAAGCCTTGCGACATTTCGACGTGAACGTCGCCGCCCACGGCCCGTGCGTGCGCGGCATTGTGCGAGCATGCAGCGATCGCCGCGGCGCAAAGCGCCGCACGCACCGGACGCACCCGCCCGATCCGCGTCAACCGGCAGATCGCATTCAGAACGGTCATATACGCTCGCGCCGTGGTCGGCCTCTACAGACCCGAACCCTACCCGCGGGGGCATTAAACGAGCGTTAACGATGAGCGCAACGAAATCAAACACTTACGGAGGCTAACCGTGTCCATCAGTCCCGTTGAATCTCAAGGCGTTTCCGGCCGGGTGGCTAACCTTTTGCGCGTCGCCGCGGTCCAGCTTCCCCGGCTGTCTGCCGAGGATCGGGCGGCTCTCCTGCCCTACGTCAAGAGGGATATGGGGCGATGAGCTTGGCTGGCGAAATGAGAGAAAGCCGGAGCGGCATTTATAGTGGCGGGGTCTACTTCTACGCCCCCGCCTACGTGAAGACGCCGGCATGGGC
>JAEZBA010000464.1 GCA_023430245.1 Pseudomonadota bacterium | reverse complement strand
CATCGCGAAGGCCAGGCTCTTGCCCGGCTGCAATTTCGGCAAAGCCAGATCGACCGCGCGATAGGCCGCGCGCCGCCCGGCCTTGTCGCCATCGAAACACAGCATCGGCTCGTCGGCGATCTTCCAGAGCAGGCCCAGTTGCTCCTCGGTGAGCGCAGTGCCGAGCGGCGCCACCGCGCCTTCGAACCCGGCCGTCACCATCGCGATCACGTCGACATAACCCTCGACCACGATCAGCGACTTGCCGTCATGCACCGCCATGCGCGCTTTGGCGCCGTTGAACAGGATCGAGCCTTTGTGAAAGAGCTGGGTCTCCGGCGAGTTCAGATATTTCGCCTGCGCATCGAGGCTCAGCGCCCGGCCGCCGAACGCAATCAGCCGTCCGCGCCAGTCGGCGATCGGAAACATGACGCGGTCGCGGAAACGGTCATACGGCACCGGGATATCGTCGCCATGGACCAGAAGCCCGGCTTCGATCATGTCCTCGACCGAAACGCCCTGTTCACCGAGATGCTCCTTCAGCGCGAAACGATCCGGCGGCGCATAGCCCATGCGGAATTTCAGCTGCGTCTCGGGGCCGAGACCTCGATCGGCGAGATAGCCGCGCGCCTTGGCGCCGGCCCGCGACTGCAATGTCGTCTCGAAGAATTTCGTCGCCAGTTCCATCACGTCGTACAGTGACTTGCGGCGATGCTCGCGGACTTCGTCCTCGCGCGAGATTTTCGGCATCGGCAGGCCGGCCATGACCGCCAGCCGCTCGACGGCTTCCGGGAACGTCACCCCGACGGTCAGCATGATGAAATCGAAAATCGAGCCGTTCTTGCCGGACGAGAAATCGAACCAGGCCTGTTTCTGGTCGTTGACGAAAAACGACGGGGTCTTTTCCTGGTTGAACGGCGACAGCCCGCGCCACTCGCGCCCGGCCTTTTTCAGCTTCACGCGCCGCCCCACCACCTCCGAAACCGGCAGGCGGGTACGGATTTCGTCGAGGAAGTCGGGCGAGAAGCGCATGGCGTATGGCTATAGCGAATTGCTTCGGGACAATGATAGGCCCGATTCGCGGGGCGATCCGAAGGCAGCAACTTTCGCCCTTAATTCAGCACCGCGCCTCCTTATCCACTGCAATTCACAGGCCCATTGCGGCGATCGGAACCTTTGGTGCCACCGACAGTCGCAAACTCACGCGCAAGTGACTCCCTGGCTGAGAGCCAAGTCTTATGTTCTCGCATGGTCGAATTTTTGGGTGAAGTGCTTCTGAAAGCGTTCTCATCCCTGTTTCGAACGCTAGTCGAAGTTGTTTGTGTGCAGACCGCCGCAGTCGTACTGCCGATCGTGTCGTTTGGCGCTTTGACTACGCACGATGGCTTTCGGCATCCACCTGCTTATGGCGAGCGCAGACCGGTCGTTGTCGGACCGCTCGCCTCGACATTGTTCGGGCTCGCTTTCTGGACATTCGCGGTCGCCGGGCTGATCGCAATCGTGCGCTGATCTCAAAACCGCGAGCGCTCACACCACCTCGTCGGTATAGACCTGAAACTTCGTCAGCGTCGTGCGGCCGAACGAATTACTCAGCGGCACGTCGGCGGCGTCGCGGCCGCGGCCCATCAGGATGCGGCCGATGCGCGGATGGTTGTGACGCGCATCGAAGGTGTACCAGCTGCCCGAGAGATAGACCTCGAACCAGGCCGAAAAATCCATCGGCGCCTCGTCCGGCGGCACGCCGATATCGCCAAGATAACCGGTGCAATAGCGGGTCGGGATGTTCATGCAGCGGCACAGCGTCACCGCCAGATGCGCGAAGTCGCGGCACACGCCGCGGCGCTCGTCATGCACCGAATGCGCGGACTTGGTGGGCGCGGCGAATTCATAGCCGAAGGTCACGTGATTATGCACATAGTCGCAGATCGCCTGCACCCGCTCCCAGCCCGGCTTGGTGTCCTTGAACAGCGACCAGGCCAGATCGGTGAGCTTGTCGGTCTCGCAATAGCGCGAGCCCATCAGATAAACGAGGCAATCGTCCGGCAATTGCTCGATCGGCAGTTGCGCCGCCGTCGGCACTACCGGATCGGGCAAGCCGGTATCGCGCACGACGCCACGGCAGGAGATGACAATGCCGCCCGCCGGCACCACCAGCCGGCCGCAGACATTGCCGAAGCCATCGCGATAATAGGTGATCGGCGTGTCGGGCGCAGTCGTGATCTCCTCGGTGCCGACCAGATCGCCATGCCGCGACGGATGCACATTGAGCATGATCACCATCGGCGTCGGCGCTTCCGCCCCGTAGCCGATGTCGTAACCGATCCTGATCTGCATGAACGAAGATGGCCCTGATCTTGAAGGGCCAATCCGCAGCAGCCCTCATTCCCGCGAATGCTGCAATTCCGTAATGGAACTTAAGTTCCCGATTTCACCGCGACAAAAGCTACTCGTTCAACCATCCTAGCTCTGCGTTTCCGACACCACGCGGATATTGACCTTCATTTCGAGATGATCGGACGGACTGCCGGTATAGCTGCCCCAGAGCGGAATCGCCTGTCGCGGCTCGCGCGCGATCGCAACGCGAATGAGATCGGTGTTGCCGACTATGCCGTTGGTCGGATCGAATTCGACCCAGCCCGCGCCCGGCAGATAGACCTGCACCCAGGCATGGGTGGAGCCGCCGCCGACCCGCTCGTGATCGCTGCCGCGAACATGCAGGTAGCCCGACACAAAGCGCGCGGCATAGCCGAGCGAGCGCACAGCCTCGATCATGAACAGCGCGAAATCGCGGCAGGTGCCCATGCCGGTGCGCAGCGTTTCCAGCGGCGCCTGCACGCCGGCCTGATAGCGCCGGCGGTAGACGAAATCGCGCTTGATTGCATGGGTGATGTCGGTGAGCAGGTCCTGCGTGAGCGTCTGCCCTTCCGAGCGCACGAATTGCCGCGCCCAAAGTTCGATCTTGCGATCGGGATCGTCGAAGGCGCGCTGGGTCGACAAGGCGAGGTCCGGCATCTCCTCTTCGTCATAGGCGAAGGGATGCAGGAAGGCGTAATCCTCCGCCGACAGATGCAGGCCGCGCACCGGCCGATGGTCGACCTTCACCTTGCTGTCGAATACGAGCTTCTCGAACTGGCCGGCGAACCGGACGATGCCGACGGTGTTGCCGAACACGTCGCGGATCCAGCGCACCGAGACCGGCTTGGGCTCGATGATCAGTTGCTCTCCGATCACCCGCAGGTCGTGGCCGTCCCGCGGGCGCAGCATCATCCGATGCTCGCCGAAGGACACCGGCCGGGCGTAGCGATATTCGGTCTTGTGATGGATGGTCAGGATTGGCATCTGGACGTCCGGGCTCTCGGCACCGAGGAAGCAAGAATCGTGGCAAGTTCGATTGAGCACCCGAATCACCCTGTCTTTCAAAGGCTTTTGAAGGTTCCCGATGAATTTGCTTTCGCCTGAAAGCCGGCATCCGGGCCGTGCTGTCCATTTCCTGGGCATTTTCGCATGAACCGGCTTCTCGCTCCGGACGAACCGCCCGCGGTCGTCACCCTTAGGCCGCAGGGCGCGTCCCCGTTCCTGCTGGTGAGCGACCATGCCGGACGGCGGATTCCCCGCGCCCTCGGCGACCTCGGGGTATCGGAAAGCGAGCTGCGCCGGCACATCGCCTGGGATGTCGGCATCGAGCCGGTGGTGCGCTTCATGGCCGACGAACTCGATGCCCACGCGATCCTGCAGCCCTATTCGCGGCTGGTCATCGATTGCAACCGGCCGTTCCTGGCGGAGAGTTCGGTCGCGAAGGTCAGCGAGAGCACGCCGGTGCCCGGTAATGTCAAACTAACCGAGGACGCAATCGCGGCGCGGCGGCGGGAGATCTTCGCGCCCTATCACGACGCGATCGCAAGGGAACTCGACCGGCGCAAGCAGGGGGGCCAGCCCGCGTTTCTGGTCGCGATGCATTCATTTACGCCGGTCTACAA
>JAEZBA010000447.1 GCA_023430245.1 Pseudomonadota bacterium | reverse complement strand
GCCGAGGCGATCATTGTCGAACCTGCAATAGCGCATTCCCTGCTCTCCGCGACAGAACCCGCGGCAGAGCTAATCCATTCCGATCACCGGATCAAATTCAATCCGGTGATCGGTTCATCACACGCTTTGGCGGCGCGCCGGCGTTACTTGGCCGCGGCGCCGGTCTTCTTCACGACATCGGCCCATTTGTCGATGTCCTTGCGCAGATAGGCGTCGAACTCCTTCACCGACATCGTCATCGGCACCGCGCCCTGCTTGGCCCAGGCAGCGCGGACGTCCGGCCGGTTGACGATCTTGGTGACCTCGGCATTCAGCTTGTCGACCACCGCCTGCGGCGTCTTGGCCGGCGCCATCAGACCGAGCCAGATCGTGGCTTCGTAACCCGGCACACCGGCTTCGGCGACGGTCGGAATATCGGGCGTCAGCTCCGATCGCTTGGCGCCGGTGGTCCCGAGCGCCTTCACCTGCCCGGCCTTGGCGTTGGCATTCATTGTGGTGACAGCGTCGAAGGCCATCTGCACGTGACCGCCGATCACGCTGTTGCGCATCTCGCCGGACGCCTTGTGCGGCACATGCACGATGTCCGTACCGCTCATCGCTTTGAACAGCTCACCCGCCATGTGGTACGGCGTGCCCGGACCGGACGATCCGTAATTGAGCTGGCCCGGCTTCGATTTTGCGAGCGCGATGAACTCCTTCAAATCCTTCGCCGGCACGGAAGGATGCACCACCAGCAGCAGATCGGAATAGTTGATCGGCGCCACCGCGACGAAATCGTCCATCAGCTTGAAGGGCTTTTTCGGTGTCAGGGTTTCGTTGACGGTATGGGTATTCGACATCAGCAGCAGCGTGTAGCCGTCGGCATCGGACTTTGCGACCGCATCGGTTCCGATGATCGAACCCGCGCCGGGACGATTTTCGACCACAAAAGGCTGCTTCAGCGTTTCGCCGAGATGCTGCGCCAGAATGCGGGCGTAGACGTCGGCCGGTCCACCGGCACCGAAGGGCACGACAATTTTCACCGGCCGAGTCGGATAATCCTGTGCCTGCGCGGCAAACGGCGCGGCGAATATGGCGATAGCGGCGGCAAAGCCAAGCGCGTGCCGGTGCAACATCTTCATCCTCCCTGACTGTTATTCTTCGATTGATAGAGCACGCGGCACGCCGCCGCAATTCTCCACTCAATCAAGCAATTTCACAGTATGGAAATCAGCCGATCACGACCACATCGTGGTGCAGATTCACGTCGAAAAGACGTTGCACATCCGCATTGCGGAATTCCAGCGCGACACGCTGATTGATGTATCCCTTGTCGGTGATCTCATTTCTGTCGATCGAGGGCATGTCGGGAAGCAGCAAGACGCGCGCAACGCGCATTGTCGCGCCAGTGTTGACCTTGTTCCATTGCGCGAAAGCCTTGCGCAGATGCTCGTGCACTTTCGCATGTCTTGCATAGAACGACAGATCGCCATCCTCGCCGGTGACCTGCTTGCAGCCCGCAGCATTCAGCCAGGCGACGAGGCCGACCTGGTCGCGCCCCTCCCCGCACACGATCGCGTCCTGCAACACCGGAGTGGCGGCGGCGATCGCGCCGACACGCAAGGCGCCGACCGCGACCCATGTGCCGTTGGTCAGCTTGAAATCCTCGGCGGTGCGGCCGTCGAAAATCAGTCCCTGGTTCGGATCCGCCGGGTCGGCGAACCGCACCGCGTCTCCGGGCAGATAATAGCCTTCGTCGTCGAACATCGCCTCCGTGAGATCGGGCCTGCGCCAATAACCGGGCGTGATGTTCGGGCCGCGCACCCTGATTTCAAGCTTGCTGCCGACCGGCATCAGTTTCACGTCGACACCCGGCACCGGCACGCCGACATTTCCGGCCTTCTCGAGCAGCGTGTGAGCCGAGGTCGCGAGCGGCGATGTTTCGGTCGTGCCCCAGGCCGACGTCATCGGAATCCGCGTGCCGGTGATGCGGATCGCAAGTGCCTCCAGCCGGTCCCACATATCCTGCGGCAGTGATGCGCCCGCGTAGAACAACAGCCGCACGCGCGAAAAGAAATGCCGCGCCAGCGCGTCATCTTTTTCAAGAAATGGCAGCAGCGCGCCGTACCCGGCCGGGACATTGAAGTAGATGGTGGGAGCTATGTCGCGCAGGTTTTCTACGGTCTGTCCGACCAGCGCCGGCACCGGCTTGCCACCGTCGATATAAAGCGTGCCGGCCTGCTGCAGGATCAGATTGAAATTGTAGTTGCTGCCGAAGGTGTGGTTCCAGGGCAGCCAGTCGATCAGCACCATCGGCGCGTCTTCGATGAACGGCCAGGTTTGCACCGATTGCTGCTGGTTCGCCGTCAGCATG
The DNA here is from genome assembly GCA_023430245.1 of Pseudomonadota bacterium. Taxonomy (GTDB): domain Bacteria; phylum Pseudomonadota; class Alphaproteobacteria; order Rhizobiales; family Xanthobacteraceae; genus Pseudorhodoplanes. Next base: position 4,277 of record JAEZBA010000447.1, on the reverse strand, counting down.
CCGTGGGTGTTGATCACACCCTTGGGCAGACTGGTCGAGCCAGAGGTGAACAGGAATTTGGCGATCGTGTCAGGTTGGATCGCGGCGACCGCCTGTTCGACCGCGGGACCGGGCACGGTCTTTTCCAGGTCCGCAAACAACGTGACGTTCGGCAGGTTGGCGCCGTTCTTACCGGCAAGGATCGGAGCGGTGATGTGCGCCAGCGCCTTAGCAAAGGGCGCCGTGTCGGAGACATAGACGAGGCCGGGCGTCAGCAGCTCATTGATGTATTTTAGCTTGGCGTGGTCCTGGCTCTGCAGCGAATACGCGACCGAGATCGGCGCAATTGGAATCCCTGCGGTGTAACAGGCCAGCGTCAGAAGGCCGTGCTCGACCGCGTTGCCCGATAGCGCCATGACCGGCCGCTCGGCAGTGAGACCGCGATCAATCAGCACCTGCGCGACGGCGTCGGCCTTGCGGCGTGCTTGCGCATAGGTCACGCCCGCCCAGGCCCCGGCGGAGTCGCGCTCCGCCATGAGCAACCTGTCTGGCTGGGTTTCGACGGCCCGCCGGAACAGGCGCGCGAGATTGGGGTCATAGGCGCGAAGCGGCTGCGCCGCCCGCAGAACAGTCGAACCGTCAGCCCGGTTCTCTCGCAAAACCGTCGGCTCGGCGAAGTTTATGGCACGAAATGGCGGCTTGCCGGCGGCTTGCGCCGACTTTGACATCGTCGAATTCACGGCGTCCTCCCAGACGACATGCACTATAATGCATGTTGGCGACCGCTTGTGTCAACGCACGCTAGCGCGAAAACCGGTCGGGTCAGGCGGCGGCCGACTTCGTCTGGATGTCGCCGATACGCAGCGACGGTGTGGACGCATCGAGACGCAGGACGATCTCGGTGGACGCGATTTCGCAGCGGTTGCGACCGCGCTCCTTGGCGGAATAAAGCGCTTCGTCTGCCTGCGCGAGGAGTTCGGTCACGTCGAGAGGCCCCTTGTCGCTGACCGCAACGCCGATACTGCAGGTCGCGCCAACCGGATGGCCGTTAACCTCGGACGCGGCCTCCGCGAACGATCGCCGGATTGCTTCCGCAACCTCCTTCGCGCGCTCGCGATCGACGTCGTAGAGCGCGATCGCGAATTCTTCGCCACCCAACCGGCCAAGCAGATCGGACGGCGCGATATTCGCTCCGGCGGTTTCGGCAAAGAGCTGGAGAACCCGGTCACCGAGTGCATGACCGAACGAATCGTTGATCGTCTTGAAGTGATCGAGATCGACGAGGAGGACCGCCGCGGGCCGCGGGTCGGCGTCGATCCGCTGCGCCATGGCCTCGGCACCTTCGAGAAAGGCGCGGCGATTCGGAATTCCGGTCAGCGGATCGACCAGCGAGGCCGTCTTGTGCAGAAGCTCGGTGCGCTCCTTGGCCATGGCCAGCAGAATGAATGCAATGGCGATGGTGAACAGTAGCGCTTCGAAGCTGAGCACCGTCAGCCACACGCTTTCGAAAACCTGCGTGTCCGGAATCCACGGCATCACGGTGGACAGCGGAGTCCGCAGCAAGAACAGCGATCCGTGAGCGAACAACATGAAGATCGCGGGCCAGCGCGACACCAGGGGCTCGCTGCGACCGCGCCAGAATTCATAGGCCGCGGCCCAAGTATACCCGGTAACGATGAAGGACGAGATCAGGATCCGTGCTTCCATCGACTGCGAAATCGCCGGGATGCGGCAGACCGCAAGCCAGAGCAAGGCGCCAGCGAACAGTCCGATATAGCTCGGCGAACGGCCATCGAAAATGCGCGCGCCGGTCCAGGTTGCCGCAAATGAGGTAAACAGAATCGCATTCGACAGATCGATGGTGATCCAGTCGGGTGCGGATTCGTACATCCCGAACAGCACGACCGATGCGGCACGCAACAAATGCGCCGAGCCCCACCACGCCACCGCAGTAACCGCCGAATTCTGCACCCAGGCGAACAGCAGCAACAGGCCGAGCATCGCCTCGACATAGATCGTGACAAGAAACAGCGTGTTGACGTCGAGGTTCATTGCCTGGCTACCGAGAGGGCGGACGACGGCGCCTGCGCAGGCCGATCCGCCCATTTTTCATATCCGGACTCGTCAAAGAAGTGGTGAAGGCCGCTCCCAAGAATGCTGCATCGCAGGCGGAATGGTTTCGACAACCTTTCCGGCATTCAGAGCATTTTCCGCAATTGCTCCGCCGGTCTGAAACCGGATGCCGCCTCCGGCCGTAGCTCGCCCGAACTGGCGGAGACGGGGCTCTGGTAATGCGGATTGCGGTGGTGGGGACGGGTATTGCGGGAAACGCAGCCGCATATGCCCTGGCGGGCCGGCACCACCTCACGGTCTATGAGCGCGAGCTCCGACCCGGCGGGCACAGCCATACGGTTGATATCGACTATCAGGGCATCCCGCTGGCGGTCGACACCGGCTTTATCGTCTATAATGAATTGAACTACCCCGATTTAACCGCCCTTTTCGACCATTTCGGCGTCGAAACCCAGCCGACCGACATGAGTTTCGCGGTGTCGGCCAATGGCGGACGGTTCGAATGGCTGGGTGGGGGCCACCGGCTGGGCGAAATCCTGAACGGGGTTTTCGCCCAGCGCGCAAACCTGCTTTCCGTTCCATTCTGGACCATGCTGCGCGACGTCACGCGCTTCAACCGCCAATGCCTCCTCGACCGCGCCGCCGGCCGCCTGGCCGGTTTGACGCTCGGCGAATATGTCCGGATGCGCGGCTATTCGCAGCGCCTGCTACGGGACTATCTCGTGCCGATGGGAGCAGCAATCTGGTCGACGCCGGCCCGGCAGATGATGGACTTTCCGGCCGAGAACTTTGTCGCCTTCTTCAACAATCATCGGCTGCTGCATGATGAGCGGCCGGTCTGGCGCACGGTCCGCGGTGGCAGCCGGCGTTATGTGGAGGCGCTGACCCGCCCTTTTCGAGACCGCATCCGGCTGGGCGCCGCGGTGACCAGGATCGAACGTACGCCAACAGGCGTTGTCGTCACCGACAGCCTCGGCCACAGCGACAATTTCGACCAGGTAATCGTTGCTGCCCATTCCGATCAGGCGCTCGCCATGCTCCGCGACCCAAGCGAAGACGAGCGCGCCGTGCTGGGAGCCATTCGCTACCGTGCGAATGCGGTCTATCTTCATCGCGACACCCGCCTGATGCCGAAACGCAGGCGGGCCTGGGGAGCGTGGAATTTTCTTCGCGGCAATGGTCGCGGCGAAGCCGATGGCGATGTGGCGGTGACCTACTGGATGAATGCGCTGCAACATATCGACGCCAGCCAACCGCTCTTCGTCAGCCTTAATCCTCCGTTCGAACCGGACCCCGCCCTGACCTTCAGCCGGTTCACCTGCGATCATCCGCAATTTGATGCGGCCGCCTTTGCCGCCCAGGCCCGGCTGGACGATATCCAGGGCGCCGATCGGGTATGGTTCTGCGGGGCATGGACAGGCTACGGCTTTCATGAGGACGGCTTGCGCTCGGGCCTCGACGTCGCAGAGCGGCTCGGTGGCATTGTCCCCTGGCGCAGCGTCAGTCCGGACTTTGCGGAGGCAGCCGAGTGAGCGAGACACGGCCGCAGCGATCTGAACCTGCAGCCTTTCTCTACCGCGGTGACGTCATGCACGCGCGGCTGAAGCCGATGTCGCATCGCTTCGTCTATCGCGTGCTCAATCTGTTGATCGACCTCGACCGCCTTGACGAGGCCGATCGGCAATCCCGACTTTTCGGGGTCAATCGGGGCGCACTCTACAGCTTTCATGAGCGCGATCACGGCCCGCGCGACGGCTCGCCTCTCGCGGCTTATGTGCGTGCGCTTGCGGCCAATGCCGGCGTCGACCTGTCGGGCGGGCGCATTCTGCTGCTGTGCTATCCCCGCCTGCTCGGCTACGCATTCAATCCGCTGTCCGTCTATTACGGCTATCGCGCCGACGGAACGCTTGCGCTTCTAGTCTACGAGGTCCGCAACACGTTCGGCGAGCATCACAGCTATGTCTGCCCGGTGCTCCCGGGTGAGGTCGGCGCTGGCGGCATCCGGCAGGCCCGCAACAAGCGCATGTACGTCTCTCCGTTTATCGGGATGTAGATGCGGTACCATTTCCGCCTGACCCCGCCGGGCGATGGGTTGAAGATCCGAATTCTGGAGACCGACACCGAAGGTCCGCTGCTGGCTGCGACATTCAATGGCCGTAGACACCCCTTGACGAGCCCCCACCTGCTTGCTGCATTCTGCGCGTTGCCGTTCGTGACTCTGAAGG
>JAEZBA010000388.1 GCA_023430245.1 Pseudomonadota bacterium | reverse complement strand
CAGGAATTGCCGGCCTATTGGGCCGAGCCGGGCGCCCATATCGCGACCCCGTTCTACGGCTATGGCCATGTGGAAGTCGTGACCGGCCACGGCGATAACGTGGATGGCGATTACCGGGCCTGGCTGCGCGACAAGGATCCGGCCGCGCTCGGCCTGCTCGGGCCGGAAAACAGCGCGCCGCACGATTACATCGTGCCGCAGGCCTATCGCACCCGCATTCCGGAAGAACTGTATTCAACCAACTATCTCGCCGAACGGGCCGAGGCATTCCTGAGCGCGCGCAACGCCAATGCCGACCCGTTCTTTCTCACGGTGTCGTTCCCCGACCCGCACCATCCGTTCAATCCGCCGGGCAAATACTGGGACATGTACAAGCCGGAGCAATTTCCGGTGCCGGAATCGTTCCAGCGTAATGACTGGACGCCGCCCGCGCATGTGCAGGAGGCGATCGAGGAGCGGGCCAGCGGCAAGGCCAATCTTCACGGCATGCGCAGCATCGCCACCACCGCGCGCGAGGCGCAGGAGGCGCAGGCGCTGACCTGCGGCATGATCGCCTGTATCGATGACGGCATCGGCCGGGTGCTGCGCGCCCTCGATGCGTCCGGCCAGCGCGACAATACGGTGATCATCTTTACCACCGACCACGGCGACCATCTCGGCGACCACCGGCTGCTGCTGAAAGGCTGCGAGCAGTATCAGAGCATCCTGCACGTACCGTTCATCTGGTCCGACCCGCAGGCGCCGGACGCAACCGCAACCGACGCGATCGGCTCGACCATCGACATTCCGGCCACCATTCTCGATCGCGCGCGGATCCAGCCTTATGTCGGCATGGTGGGCAAGAGCCTGCTGCCGTCCATGGGTGCGGACGGCAAGCCCGTGCGGGACTGCGCCTTCGTGCAATACGAACACCAGATGGCGGACAAGGACGTCGACCACATGCCGCGCTGGCACACGGTCGTCGATCAGCGTTATCGCATGACGGTGATGTCGGATTCAGGGATGGGCGAATTGTACGATCTCGAAACCGATCCCGGCGAGTTCGACAATCTGTGGGGTGATCCTGCGCATGCGAGCGTGCAGGCACGGCTGATGGAACGGCTGGTCCAGCGCGAGATCGAGCATACCGACACGGTGCCTTATCCGACCGGTCGGGCGTAGCTCTCCTTCCTGCCGCCTCTCTTCAGCTCTCCCAGCTATTTCTTCACCTCTCCCCGCGTGCGGGGAGAGGTGAGAGAGAGGCACGGGAGAGGGAGAAGAAATCAATCCGCCTTGAAGCCGGTTTCGTCGACGATCTTCCGCCACCGTTCGATCTGGGTCTTGATGTCGGCAGCGAGCTTGTCGGGCCCGGTAATGCCGGTGGCTTCCATGCCCTGGTTCTCGAACTTCGCCTGCACGTCCGGATCGCTGTGCGCCCTTTCGGCCGCCGCGATATAGGCCTTCGCGATCGGCTCCGGCGTACCCTTCTTGGTCAGCAGGCCGAACCAAACCATCGCGGTGAAATCGTCATAACCGAGTTCGGCGAAGGTCGGCACATCCGGCAGGAAACGCGTGCGCTTCGCGCTGGTGACAGCAATGGGCACGATCTTGCCGGCTTTGATGTGCGGAATCGCGTTGCCGAGCTGCATGAAGCCCATCAGCGAATGTCCCGCGACCATGTCCTGGGTCTGCGGGCCCGAGCCCTTGTAGACGATATGCGCGAGGTCGAGTCCGAAGCGCTTGTTGAGCTGATGGCCGAGAAACGCCGAGGGCGTGCCCGGACTGAACGAGGCATAGCCGAGCTTGCCGGGATTGGCCTTCACCCAAGCCACCCACTCTTCGAGATTCTTAGCCGGCACGCTCGGATGCACCGCGAATACCAGCGGCGCCTCGACGCCCTTCACGATCGGGATGAAATCGTCGATCCCCCAGCGCAGATTCTTGTACGCGCTCGGATTGATCTCGGTCATCGCCTGGGTGCCGACCCACAGCCACGTGCCGTCGGCCGGCTGGTCGACCACATATTGCGCGGCGATGTTGCCGTTCGCGCCCGGCTTGTTCTCGACGATGACGGTGCGGCCCAGCGTCTTGCTCATATGCTCGCCGACAATGCGCGCATAGGGATCGAGAATGCCACCGGCGACCGAGCCGACCATGATCTTGACGACCGAGGGCGGCTCCTGCGCGGGCGCGCGGTCCGGCGTCGACAACACAGCAAACGCGGCTGCGGCAACAGCGCAGCTAAACTGGCGCATGGTAAACATGAGATCGCTCCTCCCGGTCCTGACGACGTCTCGTTGATGCGCGTTGCCACGCGGCGTCAGTGTCAACCCAAGTGTCCGGGAGAGAGCAGCGAAAGGCAAGCAGACCGGCAGTCCGCCGCACGTGCGTTCAAGCGCAGCGGGATCAAGCGCAGCGGATCAGGCCCGCGCGACTTCACCGTCGATGGTCTTGTGGTCGGGACAGGCCGCGGCCTCCCAGATCGGGCCGAGATCGACCACCTCGGCTTCGAGGCATTCGACTTCAAGCCTCAACGCGCCACCGCCGGAGAAGGACAGCGTGATGACGCCGCCGGGCGAGTCGCTCTCGTTAAACTCTACAGCCAGGAGATTGAGCACCTGCTCCTTGGCGGAGCAGTCGAGGCTCTTGCACTTGCACGATGAGACGCGGTCGAACCGCAATGCGGCACGCCGGCGCCGCCAGGATGGAGGCTCGCCAACAGCGGCCTCCCAGTCGAACCGATTCAGCGCGATCACGACCCGGTTTTCGTTCGGGCGCCAGATCACCTCGCCGATCTTCACGATGGCATCCTGCAGATGCGCGGATACGATTTCGAGGTCCTCGCGGTCGAGCGCGATGAGCTTCAACATGTCCATGACGCGGCCTTTTGGGTCGGTCTTACAAATTTCAAAATTCGCCCTGACCGCTAGTTAGGCAAACGGTCATGATGTCGCAAGGGGTCGGCAGGCACTAAAAAACGGCCGGTGCGACAGGGTTAAGCGCTGATCCGCTCCACCTCCGCACCGCACGCGCCGAGCTTTTCCTCGAGACGCTCGAAACCGCGATCGAGGTGATAGACGCGGTTGA
>JAEZBA010000363.1 GCA_023430245.1 Pseudomonadota bacterium | reverse complement strand
GCAGACTGCGATACGCGGGAATATAGCTGCCATAGGTCACCAGAACACCCATGGCCAATCCCAGCGAGAAGAACGCCTGGCCAAGTGCAGCCAGATAAACGCGAGGTTGCGACAAAGCGTTCCAATCCGGCGCGAACAGGAAGGCGAGCCCGCGGTGAGCATCGGGAAGGGTGAGGCTGTGAACAGCCAGTATTACCACGAGCGCCACCAGCAGGGGCATGAACAGCATGCTGACCCGTTCGATCCCGCGTTCGATTCCGGCGAGCACGATTCCCGTGGTGACAGCCATGATGGCGGCCTGCCACAGTACCGGCTCGACCGGACCGGCGGTGAAGGCGCGGAAGTATTCCGATGCTCCGATGATCTGAAGAGGATGGAGGCCAGTCGCGAATACGACGAAGAATTTCAGCGCCCAGCCCGCGATCACGCCGTAATAGGTGAGGACGACGAACGAAACCAAAACGCCAAGAATGCCGGCGCTCCGCCAGATTGCAGATCTCCCGACCTGCCAGAAGGCCGAGGCGGCTTCACGTTGTGTCACCCTGCCGATGGCCAGTTCGGCCAGCAATAGCGGCAAACCGACCAGGATGATGGTTGCGAAATAGATGACGAGGAACGCCGCGCCGCCATTGTCGCCGGCGACGTAGGAGAAACGCCATATATTGCCGAGCCCGATCGCAGCTCCGAGCACCGCGAGAATGAATCCGGTCTGGCTGCGCCACTGGGCGCGCGCTTCAATATCCGGCATGGCCCTCATGCTCCCCGATCGCCAGCACCGTCCCGGCTTGGCTGGCACATGTCACATAGGATGCATGACAACCTGCCCGTAAAGGCACATCACGTCATCGCGGCGGCAGAGTTGCGTTCCTGGCGTAAGCAGCGCCGCAGAACCGGCCGCCACGCCATACCGGAAGGCGTCTTCCAGATTGCGCCCGGATGCGAGTGCCCAAACCATGGCGCCGAGAAAGCTGTCGCCCGCGCCCACCGCGCTCGCCACCGCGATGGGAATCGCGGGCGCGCGCAAGGCGCCGTCGCGCGATACCAGGAGGGCGCCCTGGTCTCCCAGGGTCAGTGCAATCGCTCCCACCTGCTCGGATGCCACCAGTCCGGCGCACGCGGCGTGCCATGACGTCTCGTCCGCCAATTCCTGTCCCGTCAGTTCCCGTAATTCACGAAGGTTCGGCTTGATCAGGGTTATCCCTGCATTCATAGCCGCCGCCAGCGCCGGTCCTGAGGTGTCGAGAACTGCTGTTCCGCCATGTCGGCTCGCTATCCGAGCGGCGCGTGCATAGAAATCCTCAGGCGCTCCCGGCGGCAGGCTGCCGCTCATCACCAGCAGTCGGGGCTGACGGGGCAAGCTTTCGAGCATGTCGAGCGCCTGCTGCCATTCCGCAGGCGCAAGCGAGGGGCCCGGGAGAACGAATCTGTACTCGTCGCCGCTTTGATCTTCCAGAACCGTAATGTTCAGACGTGTCTCCTCGGCAACGGCAAAGGTGGAACTGGCGACACCCTCTCTCTCGACAAGTTGCCTCAACAAATCTCCGCTCACGCCTCCGGTCGGGTAGATGGCGGTGGCGTTGCCGCCCAGTCTCGAAACGATCCGCGCGACATTGATGCCACCCCCGCCTGGATCGCGGTGTTCGTTTGCACAACGCAATTTATGCGTTGGCACCACCCGGGCGACTGACGTCGAGAGATCGATTGCCGGGTTCATCGTCAGCGTAATGATTGAGTGCACCTGCGTCGTCCTCACGATTTCGCGGCGAGGCGCTAACGCCGGCGCCGCAGATAGACGAACCAATACACACCGCCGACCATCAGGCTGCCGCCGACCAGATTGCCGATGGTGGCGACGACAATATTGTGCAGGGATGCGCCGATGGTCAGCCCGGAAAATGCAGCCTGAGGCTGTCCGATAGATGCCCAGAAATCCGGCGCGGCCCAGGCCTTGATCGCAAGGGCGTAGGGCAGGAGATAAAGGTTCGCGATCGAGTGTTCGAATCCGGCCGCCACGAACGCCGCGATAGGTGGAACGATCACCAGAACCTTGTCGGCGATGCTGCGGGCGCCGAACGACATCCAGACCGCGAGACAGACCAGGACGTTGCAAAGCACCGCGAGGAAGAACAGTTGCACCGTCGGCAGGGCCGCCTTCGTCGCAGCGATCGTCAGCGCCGTGTTGCCGACAGCACCGCCGTTGAACTCATGCTGCGCCGACAGAAACATCAGCGCGGCGGTCCCGATCGCGCCGGCGATGTTGCCGAGATAGACCAATGTCCATGCGCGGAGCAGAGCGCGAAGGCCGATGCGCCGGCTGGCAAAGGCGACGATCATCAGCGAATCGCCGGTGAACAGTTCCGCGCCGCCGACGATCACCAGGATCAGGCCCAGCGAAAAAACCAGGCCGGCAAGGAGCCGGGCAACGCCCCAGGGCAGGTCGCCGGCCCCGGTCAGCACCACGGTCATGAAAACCGCACCGAGCGCGATAAAGGCGCCGGCCAGCAGCCCCAACACGAGAAGCCCGATCGCATCCCGTCCGGCCTTGGCGACGCCCGTGGCCTCGCAGGCCAGCGCCGTCTCGGGCGGCAACGGTACATTGAGATCGCGATGCGCGGGGGAGATGCCGGCTGTCTCGGACATTGCGAACCTTCCTGGCGCTATTTTTGCCGGGTCCGCAATAGCATCCCGTCGCCCGCGCCGGAAGGTTGGCCGGACGTCGTTGGCCGTCAGCAGTCGAGCGTGGTGTCGCGCTCCCATTGCGTGAGGTGGCGCGCATAGTCGTTCCATTCGCCATGCTTCAGCGTGGCATAGGCGGGCACGAAGCTGCCGAGATAGGATTGCATCACCGGAGAAGCCTCGAATGCGTGCAGCGCATCGAGCAGGTTCAGCGGCAGACGCTTGGCGTCCTTTACCGTGTGCCCGTCGGTATACATGTTGATGTCGAGGCGCTTGCCCGGATCGCGCTGGTTCTTGATGCCGTCGAGACCGGCGGCGAGTATGCCCGCCTGCAGCAGATACGGATTGGCCGAGCCGTCCGGCAACCGCAGCTCGAACCGGCCGGGATCGGGCACGCGGATCATGTGGGTGCGGTTGTTGCCGGTATAGGTCACCGTGTTCGGCGACCAGGTCGCGCCCGACAATGTGCGCGGTGCGTTTATGCGCTTGTAGGAATTCACGGTCGGATTGGTGAGCGCGCACAGCGCATCGGCCGAATGCATCAGCCCGCCGATGAAGTTGTAGCC
>JAEZBA010000337.1 GCA_023430245.1 Pseudomonadota bacterium | reverse complement strand
TCGGAGCGCCAGAGCGCGTGCCGGTCCCGCTCCGTCATCGCCCAGCGTTTGCCGCGCGGACCGTAGAGAACGGCATTGATCGCACAATAGTCCGAAGCGTCGACGTCGCCGCGCCGGCGGGCGCGCGCATAATAGGGCGAGAACACGCTACCGATGAATGCGATCACCGTCAGTCCGTAACGGCCATCGTCGCTCAGGCCGTCGACATACCACCACGCATAGCCGTTGTTCGGGACCGGCTGGCTGAAGCAAGATCCTGCATCAAGGCTTGCGCTGCCAGTCTCCCCGAGATCGCCGCCATCGGCACGCCCGGTCCCGGATGCACGCTGCCGCCCGCGAGGTAGAGCCCCGGAATCCGGCTGCGCGCCCCCGGCCGGCGGAACGAAGCCATCCAGCCGTGCGAGGCCTGACCGTAGAGCGCTCCGCCCGTCGCCGGATAATCCCAGTCGAAATCCTGCGGCGTCGTGACCCGCATTGTCGTCGGCGCTGTAACGGTCAGTCCGCATTGCTCCAGGCGAAGGAAGGTCCTGTCGCGGCATGACTCGATCTCCAGGTTTGACGCGCGGTCGCCGGTCGGCGGAGCGTTGATCAGAATGAGAAGCCGCTCCGGACCAGCGCCTTTTGCATCGGCGTCGTCGCGGTCCTGCGCGCAGACATAGACCGTCGGATCGGCAGGCACACGCCGGTGCACGAAGATGTCGTCGAACTCGGCGCGGTAATCGCCGGAGAAGAACACATTGTGCCGCGTGAGCGGGAAATCGCGGACGTGGAAGAGGCCGGTCCAGGTCACGGCCGACAGCGAGCGATGGCGTTTGTCGATTTGCGGGACCGCGCGTGCGATGTCTTTGCCCAGATGGCCATCGGCAATCGCCGCGGCATCCCCGTTGAAAATAACGGCGTCTGCCGCATGCCATTCGTCGCTTTCGAGTGTAACCCCGGACACCCGGCCGTACGCTGCGGTAATATCGCGAACGCCGCAATTGTATTGGATGTGCACGCCCTTGCGCTCGGCGAGCGCCGCAACCGCCTGCGCGAGGCGATGCGTGCCACCCTCGACGCTCCATACGCCATCCTGCTCCGCATGCGCGACCAGCATCAGGGTCGCCGGCGCATGAAACGGGGATGAGCCGCAATAGGTCGCGTAGCGCCCGAACAACTGACGCAGCCGCGGGTCGTGGAAGTATTTGCCGAGCTCCTGCCACAGGGTGGTGAAGGGCGAGATGCGCATCAGCTGCGGCAGGCCGCTCGCACCGGACGCGGTCACCAGTCCGAACGGAGAGGGACGCTGCGCGCGCATGAAGGTGCGGTCGAGGGTCTGGAAAATCTGCCTGGCCCGCTCGCAGAAGGCGAGGAAGCGGCGCGCTTCGGCGGCGCCTGCAAATTCGCCGATATTCGCCGACGATTGCAGAATGTCTGCAGACAGATCGAGCGAACAACCGTCCGACCAGGCATGTCTGGCCAGAATATCCAGCGGCCGCAGCGTGACGTGATCCGAAAGCGCCGCACCCGCGTCCGCGAACATCTCTTCGAAGACATGCCGCAAGGTGAAGACGGTCGGTCCTGCATCGACCGGAACGTCGCCGAACATCGCCGCGCGCAGCTTGCCGCCCGGCGCCGCGCAGCGCTCGAACACCGTGACCTCGAGGCCCCTGCCTGCCAGATCCAGCGCCGCGGCGAGCCCGCCGATACCGGCGCCGATGACTGCCACCTTCTCCGTCGCCATGCTGCCAAACCTCGCGAGTGTAATTATAACTTGACATTTTAAAGTGACAATTAAAGATTACACAGCAGCCGCGAAGGAGCATCGCCATGGATGCCGTCAGCCGGATTGAGAATGCCCTGACCACCGCCCTCCAGCGCGCCGATGGTCCCTCCTGTCCACCCAAGCTCATCGCAGCGATGCAGCATTCGGTGTTTCCCAAAGGGGCCCGCGTGCGGCCGCGCCTGTGCCTTGCGGTCGCTGCCGCGTGCGGCGACGACAACCCGATAGCCGCCGATATCGCCGCGGCCTCGATCGAATTGCTACATTGCGCGTCACTGGTCCATGACGATCTGCCATGCTTCGATGATGCCGATACGCGTCGCGGGATGCCAACCGTGCATCGCGTGTATGGCGAACCGCTGGCCGTTCTCGCGGGTGACGCACTGATCGTGCTGGCCTTTGAGAACCTGGCGCGGTTGTCCTTCACACCGCAGCGCATGACTGCGTTGCTGACGATCGTTGCGCGCGCCGTCGGTGCGCCGGGCGGTATCGTCGCCGGCCAGGCCTGGGAATGCGAGCCGAATGTGGATCTCGCGCATTATCATCGTGCCAAGACCGGATCGCTGTTCGCAGCATCGACCTGTGCCGGTGCCGCGGCGGCGGGAGGCGATCCGCATCAGTGGCGGGAGCTTGGCGAGACGCTCGGCGAAGCCTATCAGGTTGCCGACGACCTGAGCGACGCCGTCGCCGAGCCCGATGAGTTCGGAAAGCCGATCGGTCGCGATCTCGCGCTGGGCCGTCCGAGCGCAACCCGCGAGCTTGGCGTCGAAGGCGCAATGTCGCGGCTCGAACAACTGGTCGCGCGGTCGATAGCGTCGATTCCGGCTTGTCCGGGTGCGGGCGATCTGCGTGCGCTGATCATGCTCGAAGCCAAGCGTCTGGTGCCGAAGAGTCTCGCCCGGCACGCAGCGTGACCGCGAAGGTCACCCGCCACGACACCACCGGGACGTCCGTTGGCGTCGAGCACCGTCTTTCGGTTTCGGATCGCCTGTATGCGCTGCGCGACCGATGGCTAGAAAACCCCTATTTTCAGAGACTTTGCAGCTCTTTTCCGATAGTCAGGCGGATCGCCAATCGCGAAGCGAACACATTGTTCGATCTGTGCGCGGGTTTTGTCTATTCGCAAATCCTGTCCGCCTGTGTCGAACTCCGATTGTTCGAAATCCTACGAAATGGACCGCTGCCGGCACGGGAGCTGGCATTGCGACTCGGTCTTTCCGAAGAGGCCGCGATGCGTCTTTTGCGTGCCGCGGCAGCGCTTCGGCTGGTCGAACGCCGGAACGGCGACCGATTCGGCCTCGGGATGTTGGGCGCGGCTTTCAACGGCAATCCCGCGATCGGGACGATGATCCGGCATCACGCCATGCTCTACCGCGATCTGCGCGATCCGGTCGCGCTGCTGCGCGGCGAGGTGAAAACCGAATTGTCTCGCTATTGGGGTTATGCCGACGAGGATCGCCGCCACGATCTCGATGCCGGTGACGTGGCGCCCTACAGCGCGTTGATGGCGGAATCCCAGGCGCTGATTTCG
>JAEZBA010000325.1 GCA_023430245.1 Pseudomonadota bacterium | reverse complement strand
CCGTTGACGCGTGCGATGTGCGCGCCGATCAGCGATGGAGCCGCGGCGATTGTGGTGTGTTCGGAGGATGCGCTGGCGCGTTTCGGCCGCGACCGCGCCGTCGAAGTCATGGCAACGGCGCTGGTGAGCGGGTCGAACCGCGCGCATGACGATCTCAGCCGCCACCTCGGCAAGGTGGCGGCCGACAAGGCCTATGCGCAGGCCGGGATCGGTCCGCAGGACATCGGCGTTGCCGAAGTTCACGATGCGTCCGCTTATGCCGAAATATTGCAGACGGAGAATCTCGGTCTGTGCGATCCGGGCGAGGGCGGCCCGATGGCGGAGCGCGGCGACACCCGGCTGGGTGGCCGGATTCCCGTCAATACGTCGGGCGGGCTGTTGTCGAAGGGGCATCCCATCGGCGCCACCGGCGCCATCCATATTCATGAACTGGTCATGCAGCTGCGCGGCGAGGCCGGGGCCCGGCAAGTCTCCGGCTTGCGCTTCGCCGCGGCGGAAAATGGCGGCGGCTTCTTCGGTGTCGAGGAAGCGGCGACCGTCGTGACCATTCTGGGTCGCGCCTGATGCAACCGATCGAATTCTTCTTTCGCGCCGCTGCGCGCACCCCGAATGAAGTCGCGGTGATCGCGTCGGACCGGCAGGTCACGTTTTCCGAACTGGCAGCGCAGGTGATGAGTGTCGCCGCCTTCCTGAAGGCGGAAAACCCGCGTCCGCAGACCCGCGTCTGCGTCGGCTGCAAGAATTCGGTCGAGCATCTGGTCGCCATCCTGGCGGTGATCGCGGCGGGCAAGACCTGGGTGGCGCTCAATCCGCGCAATGGCGACCCGGAATTGCAGCGCATCGTCGAATATATTCGCCCGAGCGCCATGCTGCTCGATGAAGCGATGGCGGCGCGGATCGACGGCCACGGCGTCACCACCTACATGCTCGACGGCCCGGCAAGCGACACCGTGTTTCGTCGTGCTCAGAATTGCGAAGCGCCGTTCGCGCGGACCTACCTTCCGCTCGATGCCACTACGGCGATCAAGTTCACCGGCGGCACCTCGGGCGTTCCCAAGGGCGTGATGCAGGCCTATCGCGGCTGGAACGCCAACATCGTCTCTCAGCGCCATGCTTATCAATTCACGCCGAAGGATCGCTACCTCGTCAATGCGCCGCTCACGCATGGCGCATCGACCTACATCCTGCCTATCCTCGGCGCGGGCGGCGCGTTCGTCTTTCCTGACGACACCAAACCCGCCGCTCTCCTTCATGCGATTGCCAGGCATGAGGTGACGACGTTCTTTTCACCGCCGACCATGGTGACGATGCTGGTCGAGGCTGCGCGCTCGGAAAATATACGCCCCCCGTCGCTGCGGAACGTCATTTACGGCGGCGCGCCGATGCGTGCAGCCCGCATTCGGGAAGCACAGGAGGCGTTCGGTCCGGTACTGGCGGGAACCTACGGCCAGACCGAAGCGCCACAGATCATCACAAATCTGTCGTCCGCAGAACTGGTGCACGAGGAGAATCTGGCGTCGGCTGGCCGGCCGAGTTTGTTCACCGATGTCGGCATCATGGACGATGCGGGCAATTTGCTGCCACCGGGAGAGCAGGGCGAAGTCCTGGTGCGCGGCGATCTCCTGATGACCGGCTATTTCAACATGCCGGACGAGACTGCGAGGACCATCAAGGATGGCTGGCTGCATACCGGCGATCTCGGTGTGCTCGACGACCGCGGACACTTGTTCCTGCGCGACCGCTTGCGCGAGGTGATCATCACGGGCGGTTTCAACGTCTATCCGAGCGACGTCGAAATTGTCTTGTCGCAGCATCCCGCAATTGCCGAATGCGCAGTCATCGGCATTCCAGATGATCACTGGGGAGAAGCCGTGCACGCCGCGGTGGAAGCAAAGCCGGGAATGGATGTCGATCCGGTGGAAGTTATCGCGTTCGTAAAACGCGAGCTCGGATCGGTGAAAACGCCAAAGGTCGTCCATGTTTTTGAAAGCATGCCCAAGAGTGCAGTCGGAAAAGTTCTCAAAACCGGAATTAGACAAACGATCCTTCAGCGTCGGGGTTAGGTCTCAAGCTTGAGGCGCGAGCCGTTTCAAGCAAAGTATCCCTGCGTTGCAGCGGGCAAAGAGGCGGGGATCTAGCCAAGCTCCGGTGAGCTGGACGCACCGTTTGAGGTGAGATCGCCCTCTGGTAACAGCTTGTCGCTGCGGAAAGACGCTACTCACGCCACCATCGCAGATACCGGTTACGAAAATCTGGCAATATTCATCGACAAGGCCATCGACTGAAACGCCGCACGGCATCGATCAGGCGGCCGATGACGGAATTGCGCAGCCCGAGAAGAGCGAGCATCGCCAGCTGTGGATTGATCTCGCTTTGCGGAGAGGTGCGATGACTGCTCGGACCTTGAATATATTTCCGGTCAATCACGTCTAGGTCGCCGCTGGTACAGTGTCGTCAGCTCCACCAGAATGCTCGCGCCCAGCGGGATGATCTCGTCCAGAAAATCGTATTCGGGATGATGCACCATCCTGCTGTCCGGCCCGGTGCCCTGACCGAGCAGGATATAGGCGCCGGGGCGCTTCTGGAGCATGAAGGCGAAGTCTTCTGCCGCCATCAGAGGCGGGAAGTCGGACGCAAGGCCAGACGGGCCGAGGACTTTGGTGATGGCTTGCTCCGCATGTCTGGCGGCCGCGCGATCGTTGATCAACACTGGATACTCGCGCCTGTAGTTGATCGTCGCGGTTGCGCGGTGCGCCTGCGCGACGTGCTGGACGACGCGATGAAGGCCTCCCTCGATCCGGTTACGGACGTCGCTGTCGAGGGCGCGAACGGTGCCCTGAAAATGCGCTTCAGCAGCGATTACGTTGTGTGTGGTCCCGACATGCATCTGCGTGAGGCTGAGCACCGCCGACGCGAGCGGATCGGTCTCGCGCGCGATCAGGGCCTGCAGTGCGGTGACGGCATAGGACATCACCAGACCGGCATCGACGGTCTTGTGTGGCATCGCCGCATGTCCGCCCTTGCCATGAATCGTGACATCGAATAGGTCGAAGGAGGCCAGTGCCGCGCCGGCGCGCACCGAAGCCTGGCCCTTCGGCAGCAGCGGCATGTTGTGCAGGGCATAGATCTCGTCGCATGGGAAACGGTCGAACAGCCCTTCATCGACCATCATCCGTCCGCCGCCGAGCCCTTCTTCCGCGGGCTGGAAGATGGCGACCACGGTGCCCTCGAAGTCGCGGGTCCGTGCTAGATGCTGCGCGGCGGCGAGCAGCATGACGGTATGACCGTCATGGCCGCAGCCGTGGAACTTGCCGTCGATTGTCGCGCGCCAGGCCGGCGTGCCGGTCTCCGTCATTGGGAGCGCATCCATATCGGCGCGCAATCCAATCCTGCGCGAGCCGGGCCGTCCCTCGATCACGCCGACCAGTCCGGTCTTTGCCAGGCCGCTATGAACCGGGATGCCGGCCTCCGTGAGCCGCTCCGTGACAAAGCGGGCGGTCTCGACCTCTTCGAAGCCGATTTCCGGATGGGCGTGGAGATGCCGGCGCCATCGCGTCAGCTCGTCCTGGCGGTCCGCTATCGAGGGGATGACGGTCACGGTCCTTAGCCCTTGCGCGCGCTCTCGGCACCGCCTTCGATTGCCTTGAATGCTGCAGCGGTGCTGAACGTGCCGCGGCCGATAGCATAGATCTCGCCTTTGTCATCGGTGACTTCGACATCCGCCACTGCCAACGTCTTTCCGCTGCGGACCATGCGGCCGGTTGCGATCAGGTCCACCTTGGCCGGAGATTTCAGAAAGTCGACGCGGAAATTGGCCGTTGGCGTGGGGCGGCCGAGCTTCAATCCGCACGCGACCGCGCCGGCGACGTCGATGAGTGCGCCGATGACGCCGCCATGATACATACCGGCATCCGGGAAGATCGACAGCTCGGACCGATAGGGTTGCCGCAACACTGCGATGCCGGCCTCGGCGTCGGCCTTCTCCAGCCGGACGCCGATCAGCTGGTGAAACGCCGCGCTTTCGACGATCCGGCGGAACGCATCGGCATCAAGCATCTGTCTTGTCCTC
>JAEZBA010000249.1 GCA_023430245.1 Pseudomonadota bacterium | reverse complement strand
GGGAGAGGGAGCACACAGAACGCGCGGCTAGGCCTGGGCCGGCACCGCCTGCCTGTTGAACGCCCGCAGGCCCATCGCGATGCCGATCAGGATCACGCCTGCCAGCAGCACCGAGAGCGCATTGGCGCCGAGGATCGCGAACCATTGCGTATAAAAATGGATGCCGCCAAAAACGGCGGCGACGTTCACAACCCAGCGCCGGCCGGCGTTGACGCCCCAGACCCCGACCGCGATCAGCGCGACCGCCCACAGAATCGAGAACACCCAGTCCGGGATCACCGCGCCGCGGGCGGTGAAACTCGGGACGCCCTGCGGGTCGTTGAGCGTGATGTAGCGCCACAGCCGCAGCCGGTCGCCCCTGAGCGAACCGATCCAGATGCCGAAATTGACGAGGACAATGGACATCCGCGCGGCGGCGAGCGCGATCCGCTCGTAATCGGCGCGCACCCGCAGCGAGATCAGGTAGAGCACCAGCGCCAGCAGAGAGAAGATCACGATGGTGAGCGTCGGCTCCTGGATCGACAGCGAATACATCGCGTGCACGTAGCCGGTACGCGCGCCGAGGCAGCCGGCGAGCGACACCACCGCCAGCGCCGCCATCAGGCTGGAGCGGGCGAGGATCGCAGTGCCGGTGAAGACGGCCGTGACGAACAAGGCCGCGCGCAGCGAGCCGTCGTCGTAAATCAGCAGGCCCCCCGCCCCGGTCAGCGCGCCGATGATGATCAGCGTCTGCGAGAGCAGGCTCATCACCTCGCCGCGCAGGCCGAGCAGCGCGAGGCCGATGGCGAACACCGCACCGCCGATGATCGCGCCGGCTCCTGCGGTGAACTGGAACGCGGTGAGCAGGATGGCGACGGCGCCGGCGCTCGCGGCGATCACGCCGAAGCCGGTCAGGATGTTGAGGCCGAGATGGCCGGTCTCCTGCGCCGCCAGTGCCTTCAGCCGTTCGGCTTCGGCCGCGGTCAGCTTGCCGTCTTCGACGAGCTTCGACAGATCGAGGGTGATTTTCATGGTGTTATCGGAGCGCTGCCCGCAATTCGCCGATGCGCTGGTCGTAGGCGCGCGCGATGCAGGCCGCATCGTTGCAGGCGTTGCGCATCCTGATCCAGGCGCGCTGGCCGTCGGCAACGCCGGGGCGCGTGCGGGCCGTCTTGTAAAGCGCGGCGAGATCGCGGTCGCGCTGGGCGAGCGCAGGTTCGTCGCAGATCGCCTGCTCGATGCGGGTGAGCTTGCCACCGCAGGCGAAGCTCGGGCTGACCGGCGGCCCGACCGTCCGCTGCGGGGCCAATGTCGCGACCTGCTGGCCGCCGGACAGCACCCGCAATTGTCCGATCCGCTGGTCATAGGCATTCGCCAGGCACGCGAGGTTGTCGCAGGCATTGCGGCGACGCATCCAGTCGCGTTGCTGGTCTCGCAGGGCGAAGCGTTCCGGCTGTGGCAGGGTATCGGCCAGCCGGTAATAGGTTTCCGACAGCATGCGGTCGCGCGCCGACAATCCGGAATCGCCGCAAATCGCGCGCTCGATCGCACTGAGATCGGCGCGGCAATCGAAGCTCGGCGTGACGGCGGCCAGCGCCTGCTGCCGCACATCCAGGGCAGCGGGGGCTGACTGCTGCTGCGGCACTGGCGTGGTGGGTTCGGAACGCGCGACCTGTTGCGGGACTTGCGGCTGGACGAGTGGCTGCGCCGGAGCGCTGGCGACGACGGCGCCGCCCGACCGCGGCGGCACGAAGTAGAAGAGCGGGCCGGAGAGTTCGTCATAATAGGCCGGCCGCTGCTCGTGGTTCACGGTGGCAGCCAGTTCCTCGACATCCTCGCGCACCTCGCGGGCGTGATCGGTGATGGCTTTGCCCTCGACCGAGATCTTGCGCAGCAGCGTGCGGGTATAGACCGATGTCGGCTCGCGGTCGTTGTCGTCGAGGCGATCGGCCGCGGTCTGGCCGAAGCCGGCCGAGAACAGGATGAAGAAGCCGCCCTGCCCCTTGGCCGGCCGCCGCGACGGTTCGACCAGTCCGCCGCGCCGTCCAACCGAACGCGTGCCGCTCTGGGCGTAGGGGTTGTCGCGGCAGGCATCGACGATGGCGATCTGCACATTGGAGCCGGTGGCGCGGACGCGCTCGATCAGCGGCATCAGCGCGAAGGATTCGAGCTTCAGCCCCTCCTTGTCGACCCGGTCCGGCCGGGGAGCGTCGACCGGCAACAGATAATTCTCGCCATCGAGCGCGACGCCGTGACCCGAATAATGGATCAGCGCCACGTCGCCCGGGCCGAGCTTGCGGGTGAACTCCGAAATCCCGGCATTGAAGGCAGAGCGGTCCGGATTGATCAGGAGGTCGACCTCGAAACCGGTCTTCTCCAGCACGGCCTTCATCGCCCGGGCGTCTCCCACCGCCTTCTGCAGCTTCGAGACATTGCGGTAATCATCGGCGCCGATCACCAGTGCGCGGCGGGTCTGCGCCGAGGCCTGCGAGGCATGCAGCCCCGTCAGGGCAGCCGCGACGGCCAGCAGAACGATCAGCCGGATCACCGATGACACCATGAATTCACTCCAGACCGGAACGACTTAGCACAAATTGCCCCGGCCACGGAAAACCTGCCACAAACGCTTTTCATTCAATTTCCGGAGAGCATGACCCGCATTATGTAACCCGGTGTCAACTTCCATCGTTATCTATGCCCTGCGACCGTCACATCAAGCCGTCACCCCGTCCCGGAGACATTCCATGAGCGCCGAAAAAACCAGAGCCCGCCTCGCCACCCCGACCGATCTCGGCGGCAACGCCACCAAGGATATCAGCGGCGCCCTGAACGCCCTGCTCGCCGACACCTTCGCCCTTTACCTGAAGACGAAGAACTTCCACTGGCATGTGAGCGGGCCGAATTTCCGCGACTACCACCTCATGTTCGACGAGCATGGCGACCAGCTTTTTGCCATGACCGATGAAATTGCCGAGCGCGTGCGCAAGATCGGCGGCACCACGCTGCGTTCGATCGGCGACATCGCCCGCCATCAGCGGATTTCCGACAATGACGCGCCGTTCGTCGACGCGCAGGACATGCTGGCCGAACTGCGCGAGGACAACCAGACCGCCATCAAGGCGATGCGGCAGGTGCATGAAATCTGCGACGAGCATGGCGACGTCGCGACCGCGAGCCTCCTGGAGAATTACATCGACCAGGCCGAAAAGCGGGTGTGGTTCCTTTACGAAGCCGGCCGCGCCGCGACCGCGACCGGACAATAGAGGGTTGAACCGGCGCACCCTCCGCGCCTATGCTGCCGGCGTGCTGTATTCTGCAATCCCAGCGGCGCGCCGGCCGGCATGACCCTTGCGGCTACGCAAGGCGAAGGTGGAGGAGCGCGATCGCCCGTTCGTCAGCATTTTGTCGACCGCGTCTATGACGGGGTCGACCCGTTCGCGTCGTATGCACAGTCCGAAACAGTCTCCAGATCGGAGACGGACGCCCTGCCGGAGGGCTGGGGCTCGGACCACCCCTATTTCAGGGACTATATCGAGTTGATCCGGCCGGGCCGCATCGTCGAAATCGGAACCTGGCTTGGCGGCAGCGCCGTGCATATGGGCCGCCTGCTGCGGGCCGCCGGACTGAACGATAGCTGCATCATCTGCGTCGATACCTGGCTTGGCAGTTCCGAGCATTTTCTGAATGCGCCGGAGCGACGCACGCTCAAGCTCGCCGGTGGCCGCGCGACGTTTTACGATGATTTCATGCGCAACGTGGTTCGCCACGGCCTGAACGATCTGATCGTTCCGTTCTCGATCACCAGCGTTGCGGCGGCGGAAGTGTTCCGCGAAATCGAATTCGCGCCCGACCTGATCTATGTCGACGGCGATCACACCTCGCGCGGATTTCGCACCGATCTCGAACTATACTGGGACATCCTGCGGCCCGGCGGTGCGCTGATCGGCGACGATTTCGACTGGCAGGAGATTCACATGAATGTCCTCGAATTCGCCTATCTCCAGAAGGTCGAGTTCAAGGCATTCGACAACAAGTTCGCGATGCGCAAGCCGGTCTGACGCGACGCGATCGACCTCAGGGCACCAGCCTCAGCACCGTCGCCGCCGCCATCATCTCGGCCTGGCGATGCGCGCGCCGCTCCATCGCAAGCGTATCGCGCCCCCACTGCTCCATCTGCCAGTCCTCGTCGACATGCGCTGCTTTCCACGCGTCGTCCGCGCTGATTGCGCCATGGGCGAGCGCCAGCGC
>JAEZBA010000220.1 GCA_023430245.1 Pseudomonadota bacterium | reverse complement strand
TCGATCTCGGCTCCGGCGACGGCCGCACCGTGATCACCGCGGCAAAGCGCGGGGCGACCGCCCGCGGCATCGAGTTCAATCCGAAGATGGTCGAGCTGTCGAAATACAATGCCGAGCAGGAAGGCGTGGCCGGCAAGGCGACATTCGAGAATGCCGATATCTTCAAGTCGGATTTTTCCAACGCCGATGTGGTGACGATGTTCCTGCTCACCAGCCTGAACGCCAAGCTGCGGCCGACCATCCTCGACATGAAGCCCGGCACGCGTGTGGTGTCGAACACCTTCGACATGGGCGACTGGAAGGCCGATGAGGAAGCGGTGGTGACCGAAGGCTGTTCGTCCTATTGCAAGGCCTATTTCTGGATCGTGCCCGCCAAGGTCGACGGGTCTTGGAATACCGAGAAGGGCGAACTGACACTGAAACAAACCTACCAGAATTTCACCGGCACGCTGAAGAACGGCAATGTCATCACCCCGGTCACGGACGGAAAGCTGAAGGGCAACGACATCGCCTTCACCGCGGGCGGTACCGAATATACCGGCAAGGTCAATGGCTCGACGATCGAGGGCGTCACCAAATCCGGTGACAAATGGCAAGCCAAGCGCGGCGCCTGATCGCCACGGAGAACAGACACATGACGTTCATGACTTACGCGGCGCGCATTGCGGCGCTTTCATCATTCGCGGTCGCGCTGACGCTGCAGGTTGCGATGGCGCAGCCGGCCGAGGCGGACAAGCCGTTCGAGCCAACCGTCGGGCAGCAGGGCAAGGATGTCGTGTGGGTCCCCACCCCGCAGGCCCTGGTCGACAGGATGCTCGACATGGCGAAGCTTACGCCGAACGACATCCATTACGATCTCGGTTCGGGCGACGGCCGCACCGTGATCACTGCGGCGAAGCGCGGGGCGACTGCATTCGGCGTCGAGTACAATCCGAAGATGGTCGAGCTGTCGCGCGCCAATGCCGAAAAGGAAGGCGTGACCGGCAAGGCCACGTTCGTCGAGGGCGACATTTTCCAGACCGACTTTTCCAAGGCCACCGTCATCACGCTGTTCCTGCTGCCGGATCTGAACGAGCGGCTGCGCCCGACCATCCTCGACATGAAGCCCGGAACGCGCGTGGTCTCCAATTCGTTTTCGATGGGCAACTGGCAGCCGGACGAACGCGCCGAAGTCACTGAAGACTGCAAGGGCTATTGCCGCGCACTGCTGTGGATCGTGCCGGCCAAAGTCGATGGCGCCTGGACCATCGACCGCGGCACCGGCTCGAGCGCGCTTGCGCTCAAGCAGGAATTTCAGAAGGTCAGCGGCACGATCTCGAACGGCAATGTCATCACGCCCGTCACCGACGGCAAGCTGAACGGCGACCAGATCACCTTCACCGCCGCCGGTGTCGAATATACCGGCAAGGTCGACGGGGACACGATCGCCGGCACCACAAAATCCGGCGAGACATGGCAGGCGAAACGCGGGGCTCCGGCCGTCACTGCACAAGCGCCGCAGCCAGCCGCGCCGCAACCCGCTGAGGCTCCCGCGCCTCAGGCAGCTCCCGCGCCGCAAGCCGCGCCCGAAACGCCGGCTCCGAAAGCCGCTGAGGCTCCCGCGGCCAAAGGCGAGCAGCCGCCCTTCGTCCCGGAGGTCAGCCAGGACGGCAAGGACGTGGTCTGGTGGCCGACCGCGAATACGCTGGTTAACAAGATGCTGGACCTGGCCGAACTGACGCCCAAGGACAAGCTGATCGATCTCGGCTCCGGCGCCGGCCGCACCGTGATCACGGCGGCGCAGCGCGGATCCACCGCACTCGGGATCGAGTACAATCCGAAGATGGTCGAGTTGTCGCGCTTCAATGCCAAGAAGGCCGGCGTCAGCGACAAGGCCACCTTCCGCCGCGGCGATATCTTCAAGACCAACTTCCAGAATGCCGACGTGCTGACGCTGTTCCTGCTGCCGGAGCTGAACGAACGGCTGCGCCCGACCATCCTGCGGATGAGGCCGGGCACGCGGGTCGTCTCCAACTCCTTCGAGATGGGCGACTGGGAGCCGGATCAGGTCGCGGAGGTCGAAGAGGACTGCCAGACCTACTGCAAGGCGCTGCTGTGGATCGTGCCAGCCCGGATCGAGGGCCGTTGGCGCATGGGCCGCAACACCGTCACCATCAAGCAGAAGTATCAGACCTTCACCGGCACCATGCGGCGCGGCAAGACGGTTACGAAGATCACTGACGGCAAGCTGAACGGCAATGAGATCACGTTCACCGCCGGCGGAACCGAATATACCGGCAGGGTGAACGGCCGCAGGATCGAAGGTGTCACCGAGACCGGCCGCAAATGGAACGCGAGACGCGCGTGAGCGCGCTTCGACTCTCTCTGACACAAAGCATGCGGCTGGCAACGGCCGCATGCCTTGCGATCTGCCTGGTTCAATCCGCCGCCCTTGCGCAACCGGCACAGAAGCCGGCCAGACCGCTAGTGGGCCAGCCGGGCAAGAATGCGATCTGGGTGCCGACACCCACCGCCTTGATCGAGATGATGCTGGATCTCGCCAAGGTCACCGC
>JAEZBA010000320.1 GCA_023430245.1 Pseudomonadota bacterium | reverse complement strand
CCACGAGATCATCACCCCGGTCAACAGGCTCGAAAAGCTGAAGGTCAAGTTCGTAGCGCCGGGCGACGATCCGCTCGCACGCGCGGAGGAAGCGCTGGCGCAATTGTCCGGCGAATTCGGCGAGTGGATGACGGTCGAATGCGACCGCCTCGATGCCGCGCGCCGTGCGGTGAGAGACCACGGCTTCAGCAAGGGCAATTTCGAAGAATTGTTTCATGCCGCGCATGACGTGAAGGGCGATGCCGCGACGTTCGGCTATCCGCTCGCCGCCGGCGCCGCTGAAAGCCTGTGCCGGGTGCTCGAACATTCACCCGACAGGGAGCGGATTCCGGTCCCGCTCATCGATCAGCATGTCGATGCGGTGCGGGCCATCGTCCGCGAATATGCGAGACCCGATATTGCGGACGTCGCGACCGCATTGACTCGCAGGCTACGGCTGGTCTCAGACGAACTGCTGGTGCATGAAAACCGCCACCGCCCCGGCTATCTCGACGGGCTGATCTCGCCGCCGTTGGCGCCCGACAGCTTCTGAAGCCCGTTCTCAAGGCCGAGCCCGGAACCGGAGGCCGCAGGCCGCGTTCTCCCCGGCAGGAGATCACGCAATGGACGAAGAACGCCGCTTTTCCCTCGCGCTCGGGCAGGCTGTCATTTCCGCCTGGGGCGACCTGCCGCAGGACATTCAGCAGCGGTTGTTCGAGGATGCCGTCGTTGCCGGTCATCACACCGAGCGCGACGAATCGCTGCGCGAACAGCTGGCGGTCTTCCTGCACCAGCATCATCCGCGGACCCACGAATAGATGCCGCGCAAGCTGATCGCGTTTCATCCCGAAGACCTGCGTGCACTGGACGAACTCGCCGAGGATCGCGCCACCACCTTGCAGGAACTGGTCGACGAAGCGGTTCGCGATCTGCTCGCAAAGCACGGCCGGCCGACCGACTTGAGGTCGGCTTTGCGCGACAGCGCGAAACCACCCCGCTAACCGGCCGGGTCGCGCTAGGGATTCGTTTTGGCGACGCGTCGTGTAGGAGTGGTCAGGCCGCGATCATCTGATCGCCCGGACCCGTGTGCAACCCGTCGACGAGATCCTCGCAGAACATCCGCGCCTCTTCCCGTGCCGCCTCGGTCGCGAAGCGCCGCAACAGCATGATCAGCGGTGCAATCTCGTCGGCATTGATGCTGGAGCAACGTGTCAGCACTCGCTCGATCATGCGGCGTTTCAGTCGGGCTGAACCCGACGGATCGCCGAGGAAGCCGTCTTCCTGCATGCTCGCGATCGCCTCGCGGAAGGCGGGATAGGCGCTCGCGGGCAAGCCGGCGGCCCCGTAGACGGCGCGGAATCCGGCACCGCGGCGATCGTGCACCAGTCGCGTCACCCGCGACAGCGATATGCCGGACAGATCGGCAAGCGATTCCTCAAACATCGTGACGTTGCCCGACAGCAGCGCGCGCAGGATCAATCCGGCGGTCAGCTGCCCGCTCTCGCGCAGATGCCGGATCAGCGGCCTCACCTCGCCTTCGGGGGTGTCTGCGGCCAGCACCACGGTGGCCTTCTCGCACGCTTCCTTGACCACGCGGCGGGCGCGATCCTCGTTCAGCCAGTCGCGCGCGACCACGAATTCGGCCAGCGTCTCCGACAGCTTGGCGACCAGCGCCTGACGGGTGGATACCGAAAGACCTTCGCCGGCCAGCAGGATTTCCCGGATCGGCGCGAGATGGCCGAACCGCTCGACGATGCGGTCGATCGAGAACGAAGCAATGTCCGCGCCGTCGTTTTCCAGCAATTCGAGGCACGCCTCGGCGGAACCAACTTCAGCGATGGCAGCGGCGACC
Organism: Pseudomonadota bacterium; assembly: GCA_023430245.1. Classification (GTDB taxonomy): domain Bacteria; phylum Pseudomonadota; class Alphaproteobacteria; order Rhizobiales; family Xanthobacteraceae; genus Pseudorhodoplanes. Next base: position 2,602 of record JAEZBA010000320.1, on the reverse strand, counting down.
GAACGCGGTACATAAGCTCGCCGCGCAATCGCGCATTGCGCCGACGTCCCCTGCGTCGCCACCGCATCCACGAGATCGGCGTCGACCAGAAGCGGCGAGCGCTCCAGAACGATGGCTGCGATTTCCGGCTGATCGGCGGCCAGCGCGTAGATGACAGAGGCCGGCGCGTATTCGCTCGCCGCCAACACCTCGGCGAGCGCGCCGCGCACAAGCGGTGAGGCGTCGTCGAGCAACATTGTCATCGCGCCCTCGGCGGCTGCGAGATCGTCGTCCGACAAATCGGAATAGAGGTAAGCACGAGCGAGTGCGGCAGTGGCGTCAGCCCGTTCGCCGGCGGGGGCACTACGCAACCAAAAGAGAAACTGTCTCACAATCATGTCTGGCTCAACACGCTGACGCGACGATGTCCCCGCCGGCTGATGTCAAGACTAGCGCGAGCCCCTTAACAAAGGGTTCACCATAGATCGTAACCTTCATTAAGGCGGAGTTCGAAGCTGAGGCGTGTCGACCTACGCTGGTTGCACACGCGCTGTGCCCGCTTGTTCCGCCGACATGGGCTTCGAGAGCGGCGCGGCCCCGGGTGCGCCGGCACGTTTCATCGCAGCGAGCGCGTCCATGTCGCCGCAGAATGCCTTCAATGCGTAACGCTCTTTCTCGATCTCCTGCGCCGTTCGGAAGCCCATGCGCCGCAGGATCGGCACCGGGGGACACCAGCCCTGTATCGCATGTTGCAACAGGAAGCTGGCGACGAGGGCCGGAACAATCAGAAAGCGCCGGTCCGCCGTCGCACCAAATACCACGCCCGTCAGGGCGAGCGCGGATGCATTCAGTTCAATCGCGCGCTCGATGTCCCACTCCGCGTCAAGTTCCCTCACCCGGCCTTCGATCTGGTCAGGGTTGGAGGCGAAGTAGCGCACGCGCTCAGCGGTCTGCCGCTCAATCTCACGGTTGATGTGTTGGGGCGTGTGTTTAGGAACGCGATTTCTGGTCGATGGAATCATGACGCGAACCTCCTGGGTTCAAACGCCGTCCGGTGGCGCGTCGTTCCTTAGCCGCGCACACCATGCGTGAACAGCGAGCGCACGTCGGGCCTCGTATCCTGGAACAGTCCGAGCGCGCCGTAGCTGTTGTTGCCAGACGCTTCGGCCGTCTGTGCCGCCTGAACCGGCTGCGAGGCCTGCATGCCTTGCGCGACTTGCGTCTGTGGCGGCACCGGTTGCGGACGCGTCCGCTGCTCCAGATCGCGGGCGATGTGACGCGCCTGCTCCTGCTGCGTCGTGCGCGCCCTCGGTGTCCACAATTCGGTGACGGCGGCGTTGACCGGCTGCGGGCGCTGCGGCGTGCGATACGGATTGTGGAAGACCCGCTCACCCGGCACTGGCCTCTGCGCCGCCGCCTGCATCGTATTCGGCACCGCCGCCGGTACGGCATTTGGCATGGCATGGATGGCGGGGGCGGACGTGGTCGCGTCCGCCATCTGATAGGCTCGTGCCACGCGCGCCGTCTCCGCAACACTGCCGGTGCTTTGAACCGCTTCGCCACCGGTCAGACCGGCAACGCGCGATTTCGCTACGTCAAAGCGGCCGGCAAGATTCTGCGTGACCTCGGCGAACGAGCGCGCGCGTCCGCCTTTGTCGAAGAAGATCGAGCGGTTGGCCCGCGCCGCGGCGGAAAACGACTCAGCCGCGACCGCGCGCGGGTTGCTCTCCGCAGCCGTGATCAGGCGCGCAGCCCCGTTCGCGCCCATGAAATGGGCCATGTAAAGCTCGCCGTCGGTCGGGGCGCGTCCGAGCTTGTTGGTCAGGTGCCTGGCGTTGGAATTGGTGAATACGCCAGCCATCAGCGCATTCGCCGTCGGATCCTGACGCAGCGCCACGATCTCGCGCCGCATCGACGGGTCGGAGATCACATAGCGGCCGTCGTCGGTGCGGGTGATCGCATCGGCATAGCGTGAATAGCCGAGATGCGGGCCGGCCTCTTTCAGCGTGCCAATCCAGGTCCGGTCGATGAACTGGAACAAGCCGCCGGCCGAGGAGGTCTTGGCAGCGGCATTCGGATTGAGATTGGATTCGACCTTCGCGGTCGCCAGCAGATAGCTGAACTTGGCGCCGGTGACCTGCGACGCCTTGCGAATCGCGGTGGTGACCGGTGTCGCCCCCGCGGATCCCGCTGCCGTCGTGGCTTCGACCGCCATGCTCCCTGTCCTTTCCGGCCGGAGGGCTGCGCGTGCCTGCCGGACCGTCGCGACTTTCGCGAATTATGGTAAATGGAGCGTTAAGCCGGATTTTAGTCCGCGCAGGGCGCGGCGGGAGGAACCTCATGAGCGACGACAGGCGGCACCCGCGCGGCGGGCTGTATTTCGAGGATTTCGAGCCCGGCCGCATCTACGAGCACCGCTACTACCGCACGGTCACGCAGATGGACAACATGCTGTTCTCGAATATGACCCTGAACCCGCAGCCGCTGCATATCGACCGGCATTTCTGCGCCACCGAGACCGAATGGGGCCAGCCGCTGATGAACTCGCTGTTCACGCTCGGCCTGATGATCGGCATGTCTGTCAGCGACATCTCGACCGGTACCACTATCGCCAATCTCGGCA
>JAEZBA010000206.1 GCA_023430245.1 Pseudomonadota bacterium | reverse complement strand
AGCTGAGCCAGCAGCTCGACGAGGGGTTGCAGCGCACCCGGCGCGCTGGAACGGCAGAGCGGGCTCCTGCTGCATCATCAGGCTCGTACCGTGGACACTCAGCTTGCGGTGTTCCGGGAAATCACCTGCGACCAGGCGGTGCTGACCGATCCGGCCACCGCGCCGGCCGAGATCGCGCGGGTTCTGCATCATGCGCGTGAGCGGGCGCTGCCGGTCTATATCGAAATCCCGCGCGACATGGTGGACGTCGAATGCGCGCCGGTGCGGCCGCTGAAGCGGTCGCGTGTCGATGCGGCCGCGCTCGCCGAATGCGTCGACGAGATCATGTCCCGCCTGCGCGCGGCGAAGCGCCCGGTGCTGGTGGTGGATGTCGAAATCCGCCGCTACGGCATTGAGAAGCAGGTTGCCGAACTGGCGCGCAAGCTCGGTCTGCCGGCGGTCACCACCTTCATGGGGCGCGGGCTGCTGGCGGATGCGCCGGACATCGTTGCGGGGACCTATCTCGGTCTTGCCGGCGACAAGACCGTGTCCGCACTGGTGGAGGAGTCCGACGCCGCGCTCCTGCTCGGCGTGATCCTCTGCGACACCAATTTTGCACTGTCCAGCCGCACCCTCGATCCGCGGCGTACCATGCTGGCCAGCGACCGGCAGGTTCGCATCGGCCACCACACCTATGCCGGCCTGCCGCTCGATGTGCTGGTGGATGCGCTGATCGACCGGGCCGGCGCGGCGAAGCTCAAGCCGGCGAAGATCAAACGGCCGCGGCCGCTTTATCCGCGCAGTTTGAAGGCCGACGACAAGGACGTTGCGCCATCCGACATCGCCTGCGCCATTAACGATCTGTTCGACCGCCACGGCCCGATGCCAATGACCGCGGATATGGGCGACTGCCTGTTCACGGCGATGGAGATCGAGAATACCGAACTCGCCGCGCCCGGCTATTACGCGGGCATGGGCTTCGGCTTGCCCGCCGGGATCGGCGCTGCGGTGGCCACCGGCAAGCGGCCGGTGATCCTGGTCGGCGACGGGGCGTTCCAGATGACCGGCTGGGAACTCGGCAATTGCCGCCGCTATGGTCTCGATCCGATCGTGGTGCTGTTCAACAATTGCTCATGGGAAATGCTGCGGGTGTTCCAGCCGGAATCCAAGTTCAATGATCTGTCGGACTGGAATTTTGCGGCGATCGCGCCGTCGCTCGGCGGCCATGGCGAGCGGGTCACGTCACGCAAGGGCCTGCGCGACGCACTGGAGGCGGCGGTCAAGCGGCGCGGGCAATTTTCGCTAATTGAGGTGATGCTCAAGCGCGGCGAGACCTCGCACACGCTGCATCGCTTCGTCACCGGCTTCAAGGCCGCGCGGGAGCGGATGAAGAAGGGGTAGAACCTCTTGCGCGCGGCAGCGCGGGAAGTCGCGGCTTTAGTCCAGATTTTTTGCTCTTCGCAGATCTTTGTTGATCCGCGATTGCCAGCCTTCTCCATCTGCCTGGTAGGCCTCCAGCACATCAGGATCGAGCCGGAGCGAGATGGCTTTCTTGGTCGGCGCCTTCTGCTTGCCCCTGCGCTTTCGGGCCAACGCGGGAAACACTTCATCAAACGACCTCGCCCTTGCAAAGTCGCTTTTGGTCCATTCGGGATTGTCCGACACCACGCGCATGTCGTCGGCGGTATAGCCTTTGGCCTTCTTATCCTTTGAGAGCTTCGGCATAGAGTTTCCTTTCACGAGGACTGGTGGGCCGCATGCTGATGACGCTGACGCCCTCGCGTCCAAGCTTTGCAAACACGACGCAGATAACCCCTGCGACGCTCGCCCCGATGCCTCTCCATCGCTTGTCGCGCGACGGCAGAAACAGAGCATCCTCGAAAAACACCTCGGTCAAATCCGCGAAGTCCAAGCCGTGCTTGTCGAGGTTTGCGAGTCGCTTCGGCTCGTCCCAAACGATTTTCATAATCTTTCTCGTATATACAATCTGATTGGCCAAAGGTCAATCTGATTGTATATGCAATTTGTTCGCGGCCTAATTCCGCACCACGACTAGCAGGGTCACCAATGCCGACACGAAAAACTCGGGCTGCATCGCATGAGCGTCGCTTTGCGCGGGCAAAAAAGGCAATGCTGGGGCAGTTGCAAAATCCTGCTTGGACCCCAAAATAAGCCTTTGAAATAAAACAATAAATCACTGCGGTCGCAGTGCGAAATCATTGGCTTTACGCAAATGAATCGGCTATTGATCCGGCCGATTTTGAAGCTTCCCGGATAACCCTTCTTGGCCGATCCCGAAAACCCCGCCGCCGGAGGCGCTCTGCCGCCGGACATCCGCCCCGTTTCGATCACGGAGGAGATGAAGCGCTCGTATCTCGATTACGCGATGAGCGTGATCGTGTCGCGGGCGCTGCCGGATGCGCGCGACGGGTTGAAGCCGGTGCATCGGCGCATCCTGTATTCGATGCACGAGCAGGGGCACACTCCCGACAAAAAATACGTGAAGTCGGCGCGCATCGTCGGCGACGTGATGGGTAAATATCACCCGCACGGCGACCAGGCGATCTACGACTCGCTGGTCCGCATGGCGCAGGATTTCTCCATGCGCCTGATGCTGATCGACGGGCAGGGCAATTTCGGCTCGGTCGACGGCGATCCGCCGGCGGCGATGCGCTATACGGAGTCGCGGCTTGCGAAGCCGGCGATGGCGCTCTTGGCCGACATCGACAGCGCCACTGTCGACTTCCAGCCGAACTACGACGGCAACGAGAAAGAGCCGGTCGTTCTTCCGGCGCGCTTCCCGAATTTGCTGGCCAATGGCGCGGGCGGCATCGCCGTCGGCATGGCGACCAACATTCCGCCGCACAATCTGGGCGAACTGATCGTCGCATGCGTCGCGATGATCGACGATCCGGCGATCTCGATCGACGACCTCAACGCGATCGTGCCGGGTCCGGATTTCCCGACCGGCGGCGTGATCCTAGGCCGCGGCGGCATCCGCAATGCCTACCATACCGGCCGCGGCTCGATCATGAAGCGCGGCAAGGTCGAGATCGAAACCATCCGCATGGAGCGCGAAGCGATCGTCGTCACCGAGATCCCGTATCAGGTGAACAAGGCGACCATGGTCGAGCGGATTGCCGAACTGGTCCGCGAGAAGAAGATCGAAGGCATTT
>JAEZBA010000203.1 GCA_023430245.1 Pseudomonadota bacterium | reverse complement strand
CCCCTCAATCACACCCCCCCGGGCCGGGGGCATCGGGCGCCCCGGGCCTCGTTTCCGCCCGGCGATGCGCGCGAGGACTGGGCGATCATGCGGGCGTTGTCCGATCACCTCGGCGCCCGCCTTCCTTACGATTCACTGGCGCAGCTGCGGCAGACGATTTTCGCGATGCATCCGCACCTGCAGCGGATCGGCACGGTCACGCCGGGCGACGGCGCCGACCTGCGACGGCTTGCGCAACTGCCGGGGGTGCCCGACAAGGCGCCGTTCGTCTCGGTGATCGAAGACTTTTATCTCACCAATCCGATCGCGCGTGCGAGCGCGGTGATGGCCGAGTGTTCGGCGCTCGCTGAGCAACGCACCATGACGGCGGCGGAGTAGGCGCATGGCCGATTTCTTCTGGGCTTATCTCTGGCCGCTGATCATCATCGTCGCGCAAAGCGTGCTGCTGATGGTGATCCTGCTGGTCGCCATCGCCTATATCCTGCTCGCGGACCGCAAGATCTGGGCGGCCGTGCAGATACGACGAGGACCGAATGTGGTCGGCCCGTACGGGATGCTGCAATCCTTCGCCGACTTGCTGAAATTCGTCCTCAAGGAGCCGGTCATCCCGGCGGGTGCGAACAAGGGCATTTTCCTGCTCGCGCCGCTCGTCACCGTTGTCCTTTCGCTTGCCGCCTGGGCGGTGATTCCGGTCAATGCCGGATGGATGATCGCCGATATCAATGTCGGCATCCTCTACATCTTTGCGATCTCGTCGCTCGGTGTCTACGGCATCATCATGGGCGGTTGGGCGTCGAACTCGAAATATCCGTTCCTTGCGTCGCTGCGGTCGGCGGCGCAGATGGTGTCGTACGAAGTGTCGATCGGCTTCGTCATCATCACCGTACTGCTGTGCGTCGGCTCGCTGAATCTGAGCGACATCGTCAACGCGCAGAACGGCAACTACGGGCTGTTCAACTGGTTCTGGCTGCCGCTGCTGCCGATGTTCGTGATCTTCTTCGTGTCGGCGCTGGCGGAAACCAATCGCCCGCCCTTCGATCTGGTTGAAGCCGAATCCGAACTGGTCGCGGGCTTCATGGTCGAATACGGGTCGACCCCGTACATGATGTTCATGCTGGGCGAGTATGTCGCCATCGCCACCATGTGCGCGATGGGGACGATCCTGTTCCTTGGCGGCTGGCTGCCGCCGGTGAATGTCGCGCCGTTCACCTGGGTGCCGGGCGTGGTCTGGTTCACGCTCAAATGCCTGTTCATGTTTTTCCTGTTCGCGATGGTCAAGGCGATCGTGCCGCGCTATCGCTACGATCAGCTGATGCGGCTTGGCTGGAAAGTGTTCCTGCCGCTGTCGCTCGCGATGGTCGTGATCGTCGCTGCGGTCCTGCAATTCGGGGGGCTGGCGCCGAAATGAGCGAGCGGGATCATGAACCTGTCGACAGCGGCACTTGCAGGCGCGGCGATTGGAGCGGTGTTCGGTATCGTCAGCGCGCTGGTCGTTGTCTCCGCCGTGGCGGAACGGCTGCGCGCTCTGGATCGCTCCGACAATCAGGCAGATCGGGCCGTTCTGGAACGCAAGCTTATCGCGCTGAGATGGATCGTCGTGGCGGTCGAGGCAACGGTGTTCGCCATCGTCGGATATTGGGTTGGGTCATGGCTGTTCGCGTAGTGCCGCTCGTTGGGCGGCTGACAGGCAGAGGATAGAACCATGCGGCTCGATCAGGCAGCGCGGTCGATTTTTCTGACGGAGTTCCTCCAGGCCTTCGTCCTCGGCATGCGATATTTCTTCAAGCCGAAGCCGACGTTGAACTATCCGTTCGAGAAAGGGCCGATCTCACCGCGCTTCCGCGGCGAGCATGCCTTGCGCCGTTACCCGAACGGCGAAGAGCGGTGTATCGCCTGCAAGCTGTGCGAGGCGATCTGTCCGGCGCAGGCCATCACCATCGAAGCCGGACCGCGACGGAACGACGGCACCCGGCGCACCACCCGTTATGACATCGACATGGTGAAATGCATCTATTGCGGGCTGTGCCAGGAGGCCTGCCCTGTGGATGCGATCGTCGAGGGGCCGAATTTCGAATTTGCGACCGAGACCCGCGAAGAACTCTTCTATGACAAGGAGCGGCTGCTCGCGAACGGCGACCGCTGGGAGCGAGAGATCGCGCAGAATATCAAACTCGATGCGCCTTACCGGTAAAGAACGATGATCGTCGCACTGTTCTTCTATCTCTTCTCCGGCGTGTGCATCGCCTCGGCGCTGATGGTGATCGCGTCGCGCAATCCGGTGCATTCGGTGCTGTTTCTGATCCTCGCTTTCGTCAACGCGGCGGGGCTGTTCCTGCTGCTGGGCGCTGAATTCCTGGCGATGATCCTGGTGGTTGTTTACGTCGGCGCGGTCGCGGTGCTGTTCCTGTTCGTGGTGATGATGCTGGATGTCGACTTCGCCGAATTACGCGACGGATTCCTGCAATATCTTCCGGTCGGAGCGCTGATCGGAATTGTGTTGCTTGCAGAAATCCTGCTGGTCGTCGGCGCCTGGACCATCGGCGGTGGCACGCCACGCGTCGCCGCGGCGCCGATCCCGGCCGGCGTCTCCAACACCGAAGCCATCGGTCTCGTTCTCTATACGAAGTACATCTACTACTTCCAGGCGGCGGGGCTTGTGCTGCTTGTGGCGATGATCGGCGCGATCGTGCTGACGCTGCGTCACAAGGAAGGGGTCAAGCGCCAGAACATCTCCGATCAGGTGGCGCGGACGCCTGCGACCGCGATCGAGATCCGTAAAGTCCAGCCGGGGCAGGGGCTGCAATAATGGTTATCGGGCTCGGACATTATCTGTCGGTCGCCGCCATCCTGTTCACGCTCGGGATTTTCGGCATTTTCCTGAACCGCAAGAACATCATCGTCATCCTGATGTCGATCGAGTTGATCCTGCTTTCGGTCAACATCAACTTCGTCGCGTTTTCGAGTTTCATGGGCGACATATCGGGCCAGATTTTCGCGCTGCTGATCCTTACCGTGGCGGCAGCCGAGGCGGCGATCGGGCTCGCCATTCTCGTGGTGTATTTCCGCAACCGCGGCTCGATCGCGGTCGAAGACGTCAACCTGATGAAGGGCTGAACGCATGATCCCGAAACGCGGGGACCGGTTTTCGGACCCGATCATGCGCATGGAACATTGAGCGATGTATCAGGCGATTGTCTTTCTCCCGCTGCTCGGTGCCTTGATCGCCGGCCTGTTCGGCCGGCTGATCGGCGCGCGGCCTGCGGAACTGATCACCACACTATTGCTATTTGTATCGGCGATCCTGTCATGGATCGCGTTCGTGCGCGTCGGCTTCGGCCATATGGACGAGCGCATCGTCCTGTTCACCTGGATTCAGTCCGGCGACCTCAAAGTCGATTGGGCGCTGCGGATCGACGCGTTGACCGCGGTGATGCTGGTCGTGGTCACGACGGTGTCCTCGCTCGTGCATCTGTATTCCATCGGCTACATGCACGAGGATCCGCATCGGCCGCGGTTCTTCGCCTATCTCTCGCTGTTCACCTTCGCGATGCTGGCGCTGGTCACGTCCGACAACCTGGCGCAGCTGTTCTTCGGCTGGGAGGGCGTGGGACTGGCGAGCTATCTGCTGATCGGGTTCTGGTATCAGAAGCCCGAAGCGAATGCCGCCGCGATCAAGGCCTTCGTGGTCAACCGCGTCGGCGATTTCGGCTTCGCGCTCGGCATCTTCGCGCTGTTCATGATGACCGGTGCGATCGATTTCGACACCGTGTTCGCCCAAGGCCCGGCGCTGACCGGCAAGACCATAGACATCTTCGGCTGGCATGCCGACGCGCTGACGCTGATCTGCCTGTTCCTGTTCATGGGGGCGATGGGCAAGTCGGCACAGTTCCTGCTGCACACCTGGCTGCCGGACGCGATGGAAGGCCCGACCCCGGTCTCGGCGCTGATCCATGCCGCCACCATGGTGACTGCCGGCGTGTTCATGGTGGCGCGGCTGTCGCCGCTGTTCGAACTGGCGCCGGTCGCGCTGATGGTGGTCACCGTTATTGGCGCGATCACCTGCATGTTTGCCGCCACCATCGGCCTCGTGCAGAACGACATCAAGCGCATCATCGCCTATTCGACCTGTTCGCAGCTTGGTTACATGTTCGTCGCCATGGGCGTCGGCGCCTGGTCGGTCGGCATGTATCATC
>JAEZBA010000314.1 GCA_023430245.1 Pseudomonadota bacterium | reverse complement strand
TGCGAACCCAGTTCCATACCGAAGATGTCGCCGGGGAAGTAGAAGGCCTCGATCTGACGCCGGCCATCGTGCAGGATCTTGTAGACCCGGACAGTGCCGGTGAGGACCTTGTAGACATAGTCGGCCGGTTCGTTTTCACCGTAGATTTCGACGTCCTTGGCGAACGACATCCGCGCGCCGCCCAATTCGATCGCCCCGAACAGCGGCTGCCCCGATTGATCGGGCGGGATATGGAAAACGGGAGCCCGATTGAGAGTCTGCGGTCGGGTGGCTGCCTCGGCGTGCATGGCGTGCTCCTGAAATCAATGTAGGCTCTTGGTTAAGGTGCATGGAGGCAGGGGAAAATTCGGATATTCCACCTAAGGGAAATCCCGGAGGTGGCGGATTGGCGGGGAGTGCCACTAGGTTGCTGAAATTGAAGGGGAGTTTTTCAGGTTATGCCGGCCGTTAGCGCCCCGAAATGGCTCGTCTATGGCTTTGCTGCGGCCCTGATCGTGGCGGCGCTGGTGGCGCGCGCGATTCTGTTTCCGCAAATCGATGGCGGATCGGTCTACTTGTTCCTGCTGCCGGTTGTGCTGGTCGTCAGCGCCCTTGGCGGACCGATCCCGGGGGGCATCGCCACGGGCCTGATCGTGGCCATCGAGACCTGGGCATCGGTCAGAGGATTGTCGCAGGCGAGTATCGTCGATGCGACGGCATTTCTTGCGGTCGGATTCGGCCTTGCCTGGCTGGGCGGGCGCGTTCGGCGGGCGCGGCAAGCGGTCGAAGCAACCAATCGCGATCTGGTTGCGCGCGAGGCGCATCTCAAGTCGATCCTGGATACGATCCCGGATGCGATGATCGTGATCGATCCGAAGGGGCGCATCCAGTCATTCAGTTCCGCGGCGGAGCGGTTGTTCGGCATGAAGGCCGACGAGGTGATCGGGAAAAATGTCAGCATGCTGATGCCGTCCCCTTATCGCGAAGGGCACGACGGGTATATCGAGCGCTATTTGCGAACCGGAGAACGCAGGATCATCGGTGTCGGCCGGGTTGTGGTCGGCGAACGCAAGGACGGCTCAACCTTTCCGATGGAACTCGCGGTCGGAGAAATGAAATCGAACGACCAGTTATTCTTCACCGGCTTTATCCGCGATCTCACCGAGCGGCAGAAAACCGAGGGTCGGCTGCAGGAATTGCAATCTGAGCTCATTCACATTTCGCGTCTGACAGCGATGGGCGAGATGGCATCGACACTGGCGCATGAACTGAACCAGCCGCTCGCGGCTATCTCGAACTATCTCAAGGGTGCGCGCCGCATTCTTGACGGGTCGGCCCAGAATGCCTCGGCGCTCGTGGGGGAGGCCCTCGACAAGGCCAGCGAGCAATCCCTGCGCGCCGGACAGATCATTTCGCGGCTTCGCAATTTCGTCGCGCGCGGGGAGGCCGAGCGAAAGGTCGAGAGCCTGTCGAAGTTGCTCGAAGAGGCAAGCGCCCTGGCGCTGGTCGGCGCCAAGGATCAGGGCGTCAAGGTGCGTTTCGATCTCGATACCGAGAACGACCTCGTCTTTGCCGACAAGGTACAGGTGCAACAGGTGGTGCTCAATCTGATCCGCAATGCGATCGAGGCGATGTCCGACTTGCCGACGCGGCAACTGGTCATCTCCTCGACCGCCGACGGCCCGTCGATGGTGCGGGTCAGCGTATCCGATACCGGAAGCGGATTGTCGCCCGAGATACTCCCGCAGCTTTTTCAGCCCTTTATGACAACCAAGAAGCATGGCATGGGCGTCGGCCTGTCGATCTCCAAAACCATCGTCGAGGCGCATGGCGGGCGGCTATGGGCCGAGCCCAATCCGGGAGGCGGAACAATTTTCCATTTGACCCTCAAACTCGCGGCCAGCGAGGACCTTGGCAATGTCTGAAACACCTCTCGTTCATATCATCGACGACGACGACGCCGTCCGGGATTCTCTTTCTTTTCTGTTGCGGGCAGCCAATTTCAATGTCGTCGCCTATCAGTCGGCGACGCATTTCTTGGAAGCGCTCACCCGGGAGATCGATGGCTGCGTCATTACTGACGTGAGAATGCCCGACATCAGCGGGCTCGAACTGCTCAAGCGGATGCGTGCCTTGTCCTGCCTCATTCCCGTGATCGTGATGACCGGGCACGGCGATATCCAGCTTGCGGTGGAGGCCATGAAAGCGGGCGCTGCCGACTTCCTGGAAAAGCCGTTCGACGACGATCGGATCCTTGCCGCAGTGGGATCAGCGCTGGAGGCGAAGCGCGTGGAAAGCGAGCGCGTGGCCATGCGTAACGAGATAGAGCAGCGGCTCGAAAGCTTGTCACAGCGCGAGCGCCAGGTTCTCAACGGCCTCGTCGCCGGTTCCCCGAACAAGACCATCGCCCATGACCTCGGCATCAGTCCGCGGACCGTGGAAGTTTACCGGGCCAATGTGATGACCAAGATGCAGGCCCGGAGCCTGTCCGACCTGGTGCGTATGAGCCTGCTGGTGCAGACATCGTGAGGCTGCGGCGGAGAAGTTGATCCTGATCAAGGCCGGTTCGGGAAATCCGGTCAGTTTTTGCGGATGAATCAGGATTTGCCGCCGCTAAGGCCTTGTCCACGCTGCAAGATTACCATGCAGGCGGAACGCTCGAGCGTGGCGTCCGGCTATGACACATTCTCATGTCTGCGGTGCGACCTGGTACTGTCCTACAGGCGGCCCGAAGGGATCTCGAACCCCTCAAAGCCGAGGGCGAGTCGCCCTGACGGATAGCAGGGCGTTGTCTCGATAGCGGTACCACCGGACTGCTGGCTTCGTTTCCGTGAGCCGTTCGTGAAAGCTGCTGCATGTCGGCGGGACAAAGACGGGTTGCCGGGCTCCAGCTGCCGGGTCTATCGATGCATGCCGGTCCCGCGATTCTAATCGAAGGCCTTCGGCGGTTCGCCTGCCCACGCTGCGGCGATCAGGCCGCGCAAAGCGGTTCGCTCGATCGGCCGCGGATTCCAGTAGGGATTCTGCACGGCGAGATCAGCGGCGCGATCAATGCCGGATTCCGGCATGCCGAGGGATTTCAGGCTGGCGGGGCTGCCAAGCCGCCCCGCCAGATCGACGAGTGCAGATGTCCCATCCTCGCCGCCAAGCGCCCGCGCGATCGCCGCATCGGCATGCGGCGCGGCTTTGGCGTTATACGCCATCGCGTACGGCAGGATCACCGTGTGGGTGTCGGCATGGGGCAGGTCGAAAGCACCACCGATGACATGGCAGAGCTTGTGATGCAGCGCCATGCCGACCGAGCCGAGACAGACGCCGCAAAGCCAGGCGCCGTACAGGGCCTCTGCGCGCGCCTCGCGATCCTGCGGATTGGCGACGATGGCGGGCAGCGCGCGGCCCATGGCGCCGATGGCCTGCTCGGCCATCATAGAGATGACCGGGTTGCGGTCCTCCGCATAAAGCGCCTCGACGGCATGCGCGATGGCATTGGTGCCGGAGGTCACCGAAAGCCGCGGCGGGAGGCCGATTGTAAAGTCGACATCATAGATGACGATCTCCGGCAGCACCTTCAGCGTCCGCTGCGTGACCTTCACACCGTCCTTGGTT
>JAEZBA010000125.1 GCA_023430245.1 Pseudomonadota bacterium | reverse complement strand
GTTACACGCTGCTCCTCAGCGTCAATGCCACGGTGGTGATGAACCCGTTCACCTACAAGAACTTCCCGTTCGATCCGGCCAAGGACATGGCCGGCATCAGCAGAATGACCGAGACTTATATGGCGCTGGTGGTTCCGGCGTCGTCTCCGATCAAGTCGATCAGCGACCTCATTGCCGAAGCGAAGAAGCAGCCCGGCAAACTCAGCTATGGCAGCGCCGGGCATGGATCCGGCCATCATATCGCAGGCGAGACGCTGAACCGGAAGGCCGGTATCGAAATCATGCACGTACCGTTCGTGGGCACAGCGCCGGCCGTGACGAACGTGGTCGGCGGGCATATCACGATGACCTATGCGACGCTGCCGACCGTTGTCTCATTTGTCGAGAACGGCCAGTTGCGGATCATCGGTATGGCCGAGGACAAGCGCGTCAAGTCTCATCCGGAGGTGCAGACCATCGCCGAAGTGGTGCCTGGCGTGAGCACCGCGACCTGGTACGGGCTGTTCGCACCGGCCGGCACGCCGCAGCCGGTGATCGACCGCCTCTACAAGGCGGTCCGTTTCACGCTCGACGATCCTGACACCCAGAAGAAGCTGGAAAAGTCCGGCTTCTCTCTGGTCGGCTCGACGCCGGCTGAACTCGACGAGCGAGTGAAGCGGGATCTGGTCTACTGGCGCGATACCATCCGCGCCGCCGGCATCGAACCGAAGTAACCTCCCGTTCTCTGACGCAGAGGCGCGACACGAGGAGGCGGTCAGATCATCATCTGGCCGCCATTCACATGGATCACCTGGCCCGAGACGAAGCCGCCGCCGTCTCCTGCGAGAAATAGGCAGGCTTCGGCAATGTCGTCGGGCGTGCCGAGACGGCGCACCGGGATCTCGGCGGCGAGTTTCTCCATATCGACATGCTGGTATTGCGACCAGTCTCGCGCGGTCTCGATCATGCCGGGCGCGACCGTGTTCGCGGTGATGCCATCCGGACCGAATTCGCGCGCGATCGCCTTTGACAGCCCATGCAGTCCGAACTTCGCGGACACGCTGTGCGCGCGGTGGGTGACATGCGCAAAGAAGCCCGAGAAGCCGGAAATGTTGATAATCCGGCCAAACTTGCGTTCGCGCATCATCGGGATGACGTGGCGCGCCAGATAAAACGCCGCCGACAGATTGGTGCGGATCACGTCGTCCCAGTCGTCCGGCGTGATGTCGAGGAACGCGGCATAGGGCCGCTTGCCGACATTGGAGACGGCAATATCGACATGGCCATAGGTGTCGCGGGCGAGCGCGACCATGCGCGCGATCTCCTCATCGCGCGAGACGTCGGCCAGGCAGGCGATGGCCTCGCCGCCGCCGCGTCTGATCTCGTCCACCACGGCGTCGAGCGCGGCCTGGTCGCGATGGCCGTTGATGACCAGACGTGCGCCGGCTTGCGCAAACGAGAGCGCAATGGCGCGCCCGATATTGCGGCCGGAGCCGGTGACGATGGCAACACGGCCGGCGAGGGGCAAGGTTTCATCGGTCACGGCGCATGTCCAGGTTCAATGATGATCGGATGCAATCCCTTAGCAGCACCGGCTGACCCATTGAAGCGGCTTGGGCGGCTGCAATCTAATAGTTAGCCAGATCGGAAAGTATTTCTTGACTGACGCCAATTGCCGTTTAATACTTTCCGTAATGGCTAAGTATTCAACCGATCTCGACATGGCTTTTTCGGCGCTCGCCGATCCGATCAGGCGGGCGATCGTCAGTCGCTTGTGTGAGGGACCGAAATCCGTGACCGAGCTTTCCGAGCCGTTCCGGATCGCCCTGCCTTCGTTGCTCAAGCATGTTCGCGTGCTCGAGCAGAGCGGGCTCGTCAGTTCGGAGAAGGTCGGACGCGTCCGAACCTGCAGGATCGAGCCTCACGCGCTGCAGGAGACCGAAGCGTGGATCCACCAGCATGTCGCTGCATGGGAGAAGCGCCTCGATCGCCTGGAAGCCCATGTCGAACGCATGAAAAGAAAGAGATAGGACGATGAACGATTCAGTCAGAAACTCCGGTTCCCCCTGGCAGGACTGGCCACTCGATCGCGAAATCGTCCTGAGCCGCGTCATCGACGCGCCGAGAAGCCTCATTTACGAGGCGTGGACCGACCCGGACCAGATTCAGGCGTGGTTCGGACCCGAAGGCGTGGCGATCGAAACGAAGGAGATCGATCTTCGTCCGGGTGGGGTCTGGCGCTTCGACATGGTTGCGCCTGACGGCACGCGCTACACCAACCGGATGGTTTTTCTTCGCATGGAGGCTCCGGCTCGCATCGAGGTCGAGCATGGTTCGGATCAGGACAACGATCCCGGCCGCTTCAGGATGCTTGTCACCTTCGACGAACAGAGCGATGGCAAGACCGTTCTCACACTTCGTCAGATGCATCCGTCCAAAGAGCGGCGCGAATGGGCGATCGGATTCGGCGCGGTCGAATATGGCGGGCAAACGCTGTCGAAGCTCGCCGCGCATGTCGCGAAGATCAGGAGCCGTTAGGCGAACGGCGCGAGCCGGCCGAATGTAGCGCGCAGCCCGGATTGAGCGCTGCAAAATCCAGGATGCCGGTCGTGCGACGCTATTGCTGATATTGCGGCAGACGGTTGAGGATGTCGGCAATCGGGTCGGCGGTCC
>JAEZBA010000098.1 GCA_023430245.1 Pseudomonadota bacterium | reverse complement strand
CGCGCGGGACCCGGTCCGGGTCGAGCACCACGGCGGCGGCGACCACCGGGCCTGCCAGCGGCCCGCGCCCGGCCTCGTCGCAGCCGGCAACCGGCCAGACTCCGCTCTTGTAGGCACGCCGCTCGCGCCGGAACGACGGCCGGGCGATGTCTTCTTTCAGGGGCAGGCGCGCGGGCACCACTTTCCGACTCATGCGGCAGACATTGCGCGGGACCGGCGCCCCGGCGCAACGGCTAATCCGGCAGGATGCCGCGCCCCTCGGGCGACAGTGGAAACTGGGGATTATGCGCGACTTCCCAGATATGGCCGTCCAGGTCGGCGAAATGGCCGTGATAGCCGCCCCAGGCGGCTTTCTTCGCCGGGACCAGTTCCGTTGCGCCGGCCCTCAGCGCCATCGCCATCACGGCATCGACCTCCGCGTCGCTGGCACAGTTCCACGCGAGCGACATTCCACGGAACGCGGAAGGCTCGGTGTCTGGACGAAAGCCTGCGTCGCTGGCAAGGCCGCTGACAGCATAAAGCGATAACGCCAGCGTGCCGGCATCGAAGAACGCGACCTCGTGCTCCGGCGCGGCGCGGGCTTTCCTCGTGAAGCCAAGCGCCTCATAGAAGCGCGCCGCGCGCGGCACGTCGCGGACGCCGAGGGTGACGAGACTGATATGGGCGTGTGGCATGGACATGAACCCGTCGTTGCGAGGACTGCGAGGCAACGCCGAAGCAGGACGAAGCAATCCAGTTTGGGCTTGTTGCCCTTGTTACGGATTGCTTCGCTTCGCTCCCAATGACGTCAAAACAAACTCAGCTGCTCGCTGCCTTTCACCGGCTTCTGGAAATGCTCGGTGGTCAGCTTCGCGCGTTCCCGGTTGAGGCCGAGCCGCTCGCAGGCCGACTCGAAGCGCCGGCCGATCAGCCAGGCATAGGGCCCTTCGCCGGTCTGCCGCTTGCCCCAGGTCGAGTCGTAATCCTTACCGCCGCGCATCTCGCGCACGAGCTTCATGACATGGCGGAAGCGGTCGGGATAGTTCGCCAGCAGCCATTCCTTGAACAGGTCGCGCACTTCCAGCGGCAGCCGCAGCATCACATAACCGGCGCTTTTCACGCCGGCGAGCGCGACCGCGTCGAGGATGCGCTCGATGTCGGCATCGTTGATCGCAGGGATCACCGGCGCGATCATCGCCGCCGTCGGGATGCCGGCCTCCGACAATTGCCGCAACGCTTCCAGCCGCTTCGCAGGCGTGGACGCGCGAGGCTCCATGGTGCGCGCGAGCTTGCCGTCGAGCGTGGTTACCGAAATCGCCACCTTGGCGAGATTGCGCTTCGCCATCCGCGACAGGATGTCGATGTCGCGCGTCACCAGCGCCGATTTGGTCACGATTCCGACCGGGTGCCCCGCACGCTCCAGCACCTCGAGGATGCGGCGCATGATTTCGTATTGCTTCTCGATCGGCTGATACGGGTCGGTATTGGTGCCGATCGCGATCGTGCGTGGTGTGTAGCCGGGCGCTGCCAGCTCGCGCTCCAGAAGCACCGGGGCATCCGGCTTCATGAACAGCTTGGATTCGAAATCCAGCCCGGGCGACAGTCCGAGATAGGCGTGGGTCGGCCGCGCGAAACAATAGACGCAGCCATGCTCGCAGCCGCGATACGGATTGATCGAGCGGTCGAACGAGATGTCGGGCGAGTCGTTGCGGGTGATGACCTTGCGGGTGGCATCGACCTGCACGCTGGTCTTGAACGGCGGCAACTCGTCGAGGCTCTGCCAGCCGTCGTCGAAGGCGATCCGGGCAAGTGTCTCGTAGCGGCCGGAGGCATTGGAGAGAGTACCGCGGCCGCGCCGGCGTTGTCTGTCGACGCCTGCGCCAAGGAGCCCGGACTGGTCGGAAGAACCGTCCTGGGATTTCCTCGCAAAGTCACCCGCAGGCGCGGAGGGCACGGGCGCCGGCGGGTGTCTCAGGGCTGCGGATGGTCTTGCCATAGCCGATATCTAGTCTCGCTTCACGAACAAAACAAGAACATTGTGGAAGTTGATCGGGGTCGCTGAATATTGTGGCATTGGCTTTTCCGTGCCCCACGATATGGGTTCTTTGAAACACTTGCAGGCCAACCAGAGCTCCCGTTTTCCGTTCCATGCTGAGCGTGATCATCCCCACCCACGAATCGGAGCGCATCCTGGTACGGACGCTCGCCTGTCTGGTGCCGGGCGCCACCGCAGGTTTGATTCGGGAGGTAATCCTGGCCGATGCCGGCTCGACCGATGAAACCGCAAAGGTCGGCGATGTCGCCGGGTGCCGGTTCCTCTCGCTGCCGGGGCCGCTTGGCCCGCGGCTCGACAAGGCGGCGGACCAGGCCCGCAGCGAATGGCTGATGCTGGGGCCGCCCGGGGCGGTCCTGGAAACCAGCTGGGTTGCGGATGTGCAGCAATTCATTGAGCGCGCACCGACGGATATCGCTGCGGCCTTTGGCGTGGCCGCGCGTCCGCATGGGCAGGATTCGCTGCTGACGGCGATGCTCGCGCTCTGGCGCGCCCGCCGGGCGAGCCTCGCGCCGGGACGCGGACTCATCATCAGCAAGACATTCTATCGGGAGGTCGGCGGCTTCAGGGACGTGCCGGACACCGAGGCCGATCTGTTGCGCCGGATCGGCAAGCGTCGCCTGGCAATCTTGCGTACCGGACTGATCCAGAGCGAGACCTGACCGATACTTGACTCAGTCAAGCAATTGTTTGACGCTGTCAAATATCGGAGGTGGTGATGTCCCTGATGCCCGAATCCGGCTTTGAGCAGCGCGTTGGCGCGGTCCGGCGGTTTGCGCGCTTCTATACGCGCCGGATCGGCCTGCTCGAAGAGGGGCTGCTGGAAAGTCCTTTCTCGCTGTCGCAAGCGCGGGTGCTGTACGAACTGGCCCAGCAGCGTGAAGCCACCGCGACCGCACTGGCCTCGGCGCTCGATATCGATCACGGCTATCTCAGCCGTATCCTGCGCGGCTTTGAAGAGCGCGACCTGATCGTCCGCCGCCGCGACAGGAATGACGGCCGGCAGATAGTCGTTTCGCTGACCACCAAGGGGCACAAGGCCTTCGCCGCGCTCGATCATCGCTCGCAGCGCGAGACCGGCGGCCTGCTCAAGCACCTGGACGACGCCGAACAGGTACGTGTCGTGACGGCGATGGATACGATCGAGCGGCTGATCGGACGCGACGGCGCGCCGGAGCGGCGGGTCACGTTGCGATCGCCCCAGCCCGGCGACATGGGCTGGGTGGTGGCGCGTCACGGCGCGCTCTATGCAGCCGAATATGGCTGGAGCAGCCATATCGAGGCGATCACCGCGGAGATCGTCAGTGGTTTTCTGAAGACCAGCGATCCCGCGCGCGAGCGCTGCTGGATCGCGGAGATGGATGGCGAACCGGTCGGTTCGATCTTCCTGGTGCGCAACAGCGACGAGGTCGCGCGCATCCGGCTGCTGATCGTCGACCCGAAGGGACGCGGGCTCGGGATCGGCCGCATGCTGGTGGAGGCCAGCATCGCCTTCGCCCGCAATGCCGGATATCGCAAGATCACTCTGTGGACGCATGCGGTGCTCACTGCGGCGCGCGCGATCTATCAGAAGCAGGGCTTCCGGCTGGTCGACCAATGGGTGCACGACGATTTCGGCAAGCCCGAGCCGAGCGAGACCTGGGAACTGACGCTTTAGGCTGTCGTTGCGGCTTTTAGACTTTCGTTGCGGCTTTCGCAGCGCATGGCACCCCTGCACACGATTTCACGTGCTGTTGACCTTTGCCTGACATGCGGATGCGCCATGTTGGGAGCTCAAGCAATCGGACGGACATGATGAATATCGATCTGAGTGGAAAGCACGCGGTCGTCACCGGCTCGACCGGCGGCATCGGCTTTGCCATCGCAAAGGGCCTCGCGGCGTCCGGTGCATCGGTCGTGATCAACGGACGCACCGAGGCGAAGGTGAGGCAGTCGGTCGAGGCACTGCTGAAGGAGGTGCCATCGGCGCGCGCCGAGGGCGTTGCGGCGGATCTCGCGAACGCGGAAGGCATTGCAGCCTTCGTCAAGCGCGTGCCTGAGGCGGATATCCTCGTCAACAATCTCGGCATCTTCGAGCCGAAGAATTTCGAGGATATTCCGGATGCGGACTGGCTGCGGTTCTTCGAGACCAACGTGATGAGCGGCATCCGCATGTCGCGCGCCTATATCCCCGGCATGAAGGCCAAGGGCTGGGGCCGTATCGTCTTCATCTCTTCGGAATCCGGGCTGAATATCCCGCTCGAGATGATTCATTACGGCATGACCAAGACCGCGCAGATCGCGGTCGCACGCGGTCTCGCGGAATCGCTCGCTGGCACCGGAGTCACCGTCAATTCGGTTCTGCCCGGTCCGACCCGCTCGGAAGGCGTGGTCGATTTCTTCGGCAAGATGGCGAAGGAGCAGGGCGTCTCGCACGAGCAGATGGAAAAGGATTTCATCGCGCAGCATCGCCCGACCTCGATCATCCGCCGGCTCGCCTCGGTCGACGAAGTTGCGAACATGGTGGTGTATGCGTGCTCGAAGCAAGCATCGGCCACGACCGGTGCGGCGCTGCGCGTCGAGGGCGGATTGCTGCGCGGGATCGGGTGATTGCGGCGGACTAGTTTCCCGCGCAAGCGGGGATCCAGGCCCAAGGAAAGAAAGAACTGGGTTCCCGCTTACGCGGGAACGAACGGATTTTGTGACGGTTCCGCCACGTGCAATGACGAGTGCTATACCGTCGCGCCTTGTGCCTTCGCGCGGCGCAGGTGTTCGTCGAGCCGCGGCATGATCTCGACGAAATTGCACGGCCGGTAGCGGTAATCGAGCTGATGCACGAGGATGCCGTCCCAGGCATCCTAGCAGGCGCCGGGCGAACCGGGCAGGCAGAAGATATAGGTCGCACCCGCAACGCCCGCAGTGGCGCGGGTCTGGATCGCAGACGTGCCGATCTTCTCATAGCTCAGCATCAGGAACAGGGTCGCGAAGCCCTCCATACGCTTTTCGAACAGCGGCTCGAGCGCCTCGGGCGTGACGTCGCGGCCGGTAAAGCCGGTGCCGCCGGTGGTGACGATCACGTCGATTGAGGGATCGGCGATCCAGTTTTTCACCTGCGACCGGATTGCGTCGGCATCATCGGTGACGATGGCGCGTGCGCCGAGCTTGTGACCGGCTTTCTCGATCCGCTCCGCGAGTGTGTTGCCGGATTTGTCATCCGATTCCTTGCGCGTGTCCGACACGGTGAGCACCGCAATCGACAACGGGATGAAGTCGCGCGATTCGTCGATACCGGGCATGTCGCCGTTGCCTACAATTCCGCCGCGCGGAAAGTATCGCAGGCGGAGACCTTGCCTTCCTTGAAGCCGATGGTGAACCAGCGCTGGCGCTGCGCCGCCGAGCCGTGCGTGAAGGAATCCGGCACCACGCGGCCTTGCGTCTGCATCTGCCGGCGGTCGTCCCCGATCGCCGCGGCGATGGCGAGCGCGCCCTCGATATCGCCGGGCTCGATGAACTTCACGCGCCGTTGCGCATGATTGGCCCACACGCCGCCGAAGCAATCG
>JAEZBA010000081.1 GCA_023430245.1 Pseudomonadota bacterium | reverse complement strand
GCCGGTCAGCCGTCGCGAATAATCCGGCTCCAGCCGGTTCGGCGAATTGCGCATGACGGTCAGATAGAAATCATGGACCCGCGCCTGATTGAGGATCATGTGGGGAAATTCGGACAGGCCCTCTTCGACGTCGTCGATGCGGCCCGAGCGGATGATCTTGTCCCTGTCGCTGTCGTCCGGCTTCCAGAACGCGGTCTCGTTGACCCAATAGCCCTCCCGCATGACGCGATCGGCGATGCCGAAAGCGTGGAACATCTCCATGGTCCGGCAGGCGATTCCATCGGCCTGGCCGCGCAGGAGGGGGCCGGATTTCTGCTCGACAATCCGTGTCTTGATATCGGGAAAGGCGGCCATCTGCGTGGCCAGCGTCAGCCCGGCAGGCCCGCATCCCACGATCAGGACATCGACCTCATCCGGAAGTGCGTCCGATCGAGGCGAGGATTTGTAACTGTCCGAGGGCTCCAGAATGTCCGGATCTCCGGTTCGGAAGCCGTTGAGATGAAACTGCATGGCACTGGCCCTCGGCGCATCGGCCCGACCGACGGAAGGATCAGTTCGCTCATCTAGCATAAATCTCAAAATATGGAAATTTAGAAAACCATGATAGTAATTCCTGTGCATATTTGAGAAATGAGCCAACTGGATGTCAGGGTTCAGCCGATATCGCGCGGTGCTGGAGCTGTTCACCGAAGCCCGGCCAAGCTGGACGGTGTCTGACATGTCGCAGACATTGGGCCTGCCCGGGAGCACCGCTTACCGGACCGTGCGCGAACTCGTTAAGGCCGGATTTCTGGAGCCGTCCGCCGGGGCGAGCTACCGGCTCGGTGCGGCGTTCCTGGTCTACGATCGGCTGATCCGCCTGACCGATCCGCTGATCCGGGCGGGATATAGCATTCTTCAGGAGGCGGTGCGGCAGGCGCATATTCCCTGCGTTGGATTGCTCGCACGCCTGCATCATGAGACGGTCATGTGTGTCGCCGAGGACGCGACGTCTGCGGCCGACTTCCGTTCCAGCTATCAGCGCGGACGATTGATGCCTCTGACCAAAGGCGCGACCTCCAAGGTCATCCTGGCGCAGCTGAGCGGCCGAAAGCTCGGCAAGCTGCTGAGAACTGTTGCCGAGGATGCCCACCCGTCCGGCGGTACGGTCGAAGAGTTCAAAGACACTCTCAGCCGAATCCGCAAGAATGGCTTTTGCATCAGCCGAGGAGAGATCGACGCCGGCCTGGTCGGCATTGCGGCGCCCATCGTCGCGCCGGAGCTCGGGATCGTGGCGAGCCTGAGCCTCGTCCTGTCGGCGGATGGCCTTGCGGACGCGATGGAGCGGCGCGTCACCTTGCTGACGGTTTCTTCAGCCGCGCTCGTAAGCGAGCAGTTGAGATCGATCGCTCGCTGAACAATAAACTCGACCGGAAGGGGAAACTCCGATGAAGCCGCTCATTCGTCAGATGGGTTATGTCGCGGTCGCAACACCGGACCCACAAGGGTCGGCGAAAGACCTCTCGGATATCGTCGGTCTTTCAATCACGCATGAAACAATCGATGCGGTTCATCTTACCTCGAACAAGAAAGCGTGCGAGGTCGCTTTCGTTAAAGGCGACCGTCCGGGCATTCGCGCGGTCGGACTCGAGGCGATGGACGAAGCCGCCGTCGATGAAATTCTCGCGCGCGCCAAGGCGGACAATATCGAGATTCTGTCCGATGCGCCGCTGGTCCATCGCGCCAAGCGCGCGGTGCGCCTTCGCACGCCGTTCGGTCCGATTCTCGAGGTGCATACCGCGGTCGAACGGCACCCCGAACGCGGTCCGAATTTGCTGAGCGAGGGGCGTCACGCCCGTCGGCTGGATCATGTCAATCTGCGCGTGAGCGATACCCGGGCATTTTATGATTTCATGTCGTCGTTTCTCGGCATGAAGCTCTCGGACCGGACGACGAATTTCGAGCGCGCGTGGTACCGCGCCGAAGACGGATTCCATCACACGATCGCCGCGGCGCCCGGCGAGGGCATTCATCATTACGGGTTCGATGCGAACAGCGTCATCGATCTTGCATCCGTCGCTGACAATCTGGTCGCGCGCGGCCGCCAATTGCTCTGGGGCGTCGGCCGGCACGGGCCGGGCAACAACATCTTTTCGTACTACCTCGATCCGAATGGGGTTGTGATCGAAGTCTCGTTCGGCATGGATCGCATCGATAACGATGACCTGTACGTGCCGGGTAATTGGCCGTTCGATTCGAAAAGCAACGTGCTTGATCTCTGGGGATCCAAGCCGCCGGAACAATATGGCCGGTCGGTTTCGGCGTTTGTGGTCTGACCTGTCGCTACGCGTCCTAAGACACGACGTGCCGGCATCGGTGTTGCGACATCGCGTCTACGCCGCGTTTCATTCCGCTGAAAGTGCGGAACGCAGCCGCGCGCCACGCATTGGTCTTGTACGTGCTCGCTTCGCGTCCGAGAACGAAGCGAAATGAACATGATCGACGAAAGGAGTTTCAAATGATCCGCATGACGGCCGCTGTCGCCGCCGCAGCCATGATGATCGCCGCAAGTGCCGCTCAGGCACAGAATGCGCCGCCTCCGGGCAACGTCAATCCGGGCTCGATGCAGTCCGGCCAGGAGCAGACAGGCGCCCCCAATCAGCCGCGCAGCGAAAATTATGGTGCGATCAAGGGCACGACCGGCTCCGGCATCAGTTCGCCTGAGACGAACCCGGCTGTTGATGGAACCAATGCGAACGTCAAACCGAGTTCGCCCGAGGCCGGTTCGGAGCCTTCCGGTGAGCCGGCCGGGGAGCGGCGCTGACGTTTCGCATCATGCAACGTCAAGAGAGCGCCGTATGCAACGTCAAGAGAGCGCCGTGGGGCGCTCTCGTGCTTTTGATCCAGACTTTGAATCAATCTGCATCGTCTGAACGCATGATCTGCACATCGTGGCAATGAAATTGCCCCGACACGGTCACGAGCCCGCGCGGAACGTTCGATGCGATGCAGCATTGGTGCCCAGGCGGGCGTTTTTCATAGTTCGAAAGCGCGGCACCCTGTATCTCTAAGAACGGAGTTCAGTCATGAACCGCATTATGACCGCAGTCACCGCCGGCGCGCTGGCGGCTGCTTTCGCCATTGCCCCTGCCGCCGCGCAGAATTTGCCGCCTCCTGGCAACGTCAATCCCGGCTCGCTGAATTCAGGCGCGGAGGAAACCGGCGCGGAAAACCAGCCGCGCAGCTTCTCGCCGTACTACGGTGGTCCGCGGGCCTATTTCGGTCCCGGGGCTTACTACGCACCCGGCTATGACGCATATGCCGCGCAACCCGGCATGAGCTACGGTCCGTTTGGCTATGCACCCGGCTATGGGCCGTACGGTCTTGGTACCGGCGGTGCCGGAGCGATCGGCTCCAACAATTAGTCGGCCCGGATGATCACGGAAGGCCCCGGCATGCGCCGGGGCTTTTCCTTTGGCGGCGTCCCGAACCGCACAGCCGCCGGTCAATGCTTGCGTGCGCTGACGCGATAGCCGGCGATGGTGGTTTCGCCCAGGGATTTTGCGGCTTCCAGCCGGTGCAATCCCTCCACCAGCACGAAGCGGTCGCCATCCGGCCGCACCAGGATCGGAGTCTGTAATCCATCGGCGAGAATCGCGGCCGCGAGCGCGTCGACTTTCGCCGGCTCCAGCGTGGCGCGCCGTTTGACCGGCACATAGATGCGGGCGATCTCGAACATCTCGCGTTTCATCATGGTGGGCGACAGGATAGCATGGTCGCGGCCGGGGGCGAACCGGCTGCGGCGACACGGCGCTGGCCGAGGCTTAGTCTGCGCGTGGACAATACCCCTCCGGCTGTGTGACTTTGCGGCCGACATTCATGCCAGGCGAGGGGCCATGCCATTCAACCCGAGACAGATCTTCATGATCGCGCTGTTCGCGATCTTCTGGACCGCCTTCATGCTGTGGTGGAACGGCGATTACGGAACCACACGCACAGCCATCATGCTGGCGATCGGCGTCGGCATCGCGCTTGTTTGGGGCTTCTGGATGAAGAAATACGGCGCCTGGAAGGATCAGGCGTAGTC
>JAEZBA010000303.1 GCA_023430245.1 Pseudomonadota bacterium | reverse complement strand
GATCTGGCGGATCGCGCGTTCGTCCGCCCATACCCGCGGCAGATCCGGTTCGAACACCTCGTGGATGGTGATCTTCCGGTTCTTGGCGCGCAGCTTCATCAGGTGATGGCAGTCCTGCACGACATTGCCGAGCGAGATCGCTTCCTCGTTCAGCTCATAGCGGCCGGCCTCGATGCGCGACAGATCGAGAATTTCATTGATGAGGCCGAGCAGGTGCTGGCCTGAATCGTGGATGTCGTTGGAATAGTCCTTGTATGCCGCCACTGTGTGCGGTCCGAAAATCTCGTTCTTCATCACCTCGGAGAAACCGAGAATGGCATTCAGGGGCGTGCGCAGCTCGTGGCTCATCTGCGCGAGGAAGCGCGATTTCGAGATATTGGCCGCCTCGGCGCGGTGGCGCGCTTCGTCGGAAATGGTCTTGGCCTGCTCCAGTTCGCCGATCAGCATGTCCTTTTCGGCGCGGGCCTGCAGCGTCTGCAGCGCCGACGAATAGAGGCGATGCGCCAGCAGCAGGAAATAGCCCTGCGCGGTCACCGCCATGGTCGCCAGGATATAATCGTGCAGGTTGCCCTTCAGCGCGAAATTGATCGCGACCGCTCCGGTCACCGGCACCGTTGCGGCGAACACTGCGATCGGCAGCGAGAAGGCCAGCATGCTGGCGACCGCGACCACCAGCAGCATCACGAACAGCATGAAGGTGCCGGTATTTTCCGATACGCCGACCGGCTGCACCAGATTGAACATCCAGGCGAGGCCGAAGAACAGGTCGAGCAGCACGAAGCGGATGCGCCAAGCCTTGATGTTCACCTCGACCGGCGGTGTCGCCAGGAACTGACGGCACTTGGTGACCATGACCGCATGGATCAGCAGCACCGACGCGGTCCAGACGCCGGCGGCGGCCGCTCCTGTCCACAGGCTGGACAGGAAGCCGACGGTCGCCACCAGAAGCAGAACGACGAGGGAGGCGGACAGCCGGTTCTGGGCGAACATCCGCAACAATTCGTAGTCGAAGGCTGGGCTCGTCCCGCTGGCCGAGGTCAGCCGGTCGCGCGCGTCCCGGACCCGCTGCGATGCCGCACGCCGCCGCTTGGCGGCAGCTTCTTCCCGTGCGTCGCTCGCGTTACTTGTGGTCATACGCGGACCTGAAAGACTTCCCAGAAAGACCGTCCACCCCAAACCGCAACTCGCCCTGATGCGTGGCAGACAAGGCGCGCAAAGCGGATTCGAGGGAAGGCTAGCAACTCATTGATTCCGATGTGGTTTGGCTCAGAAAAAACCCGTGGCGCCGACGCGGAGCCGCGAGCGGGAATTTCTGAACCATCACACTGGCCAAGCTCGCTGAAAAACCTTAAGGGCAACCTTAACCAGCTGCGGAAACCGGACTAACCGAGGGTTACACGTGCGGCTCTATGACGGCGGTCGAGCGCCCAATCCGCGGCGCGTGCGGGTGTTCCTGAAGGAGAAGGGGATTTCGGTCCCGATCGCGCCTGTGGACATGGGCGCCATGGAGCACCGGTCGGACCAATATGCCGCAGTCAATCCGCTCCGGCTTGTACCGGCGTTGCAGCTTGATGACGGCACCGTCATCACCGAGTCGATCGCGATCTGCCGGTATTTCGAGGCGCTACAGCCCGAGCCGGTCCTGTTCGGCAGCGGTCCGGTCGAAATCGCATTGGTGGAAATGTGGCAGCGCCGGATCGAGCTGCACCTGCTGGCTGGTGTCCAGCAAGTGTTCCGGCATCTCCATCCCGGCATGAAAGAGCACGAAGTCCCGCAGGTTGCAGCCTGGGGCGAGGCCAACAAGCCGCGGGTGCTCGAATTCCTGGCCTTGCTGGACCAGGAACTGGCCCATCGCCGCTTCGCCGCAGGAGACCGCTTTTCGGTCGCAGACATTACCGGGCTGATCGCACTCGATTTCATGCGGGCGGCCAAGCTGTCGGTGCCGGCGGAGTTCACCCATGTCGGCCGCTGGCATGCGGAACTCTCGGCCCGACCGAGCGCCAAAGCCTGATCCGATAATTGTTTTGTAAGCCTCTGCTATCATTGACCTTTTCTTGATCCCCTCATGCCGCGGCCGGACACCGCGGATCGGCACACGAAGGTGTGACCAAAAGCAGCGTTTCGGGCCCCGCTAATCCCACCCCGCAGGTGAACCCGCCCCATAGGGCGCGCGACGAACCTCCAAGTCATTACATTTTGCTCATGGAGGACGTCATGTTTCGGAAGGGGTTCGCGTCGTTCCTGATCGCCGCCGCCGCCACGGCGGCCCTGTCGACCTCCGTGCCCGCCCAGGTCCGCACCGCTGCGCTGCAGTCGACCGGCTTTCAACTCGCCCAGGCTGCCCAGGCTGAGAGCCGGGTCGCGCTGGTTATAGGCAATTACGCCTACCAAGTGAACAAGCCGCTGAATAATCCTGTCAATGACGCCCAGGCGGTGTCGCAGATGCTGAATCAGGCCGGGTTCGAGGTCGTCATGGCGTTCGACCTGACCCGCGATATCATGAAGCAG
>JAEZBA010000536.1 GCA_023430245.1 Pseudomonadota bacterium | reverse complement strand
GATCGCCTTCGGCCGCTTCCATCAGCGCCGCCGCCATCGGCTTGGCCTTGTCGATGATGGCGTTCGACGCAACCTTGAGCGCGTTGCCGCCGACCAGCGACGAGCGCGCGGCATAGGTGCCGCGGCCAAACGGCACCGATGCGGTGTCGCCCTGGATGTAACGGATGGTCTCGAACGGCACGCCGAGCCACTCATGCACGAGCTGCGCGAACACCGTGGCGTGCCCCTGCCCGTGCGAATGCGTCCCGGCGATGATCGACACCGAGCCGGACGGATCGAAGCGCAGATCCATGCGGTCGTTGAAGATGCCGCCCTGCTCGATATAGAAGGTCACCGCGCGGCCGCGCAGCTTGCCTTCGCTTTCCGACTTCTTCTTGCGCGCCTCGTAGCCCTTCCAGTCGCTGACATCGAGGCACTTGTCCATCACACGATGGAATTCGCCGGAATCGTAGACCCAGAAGGTCGGCGTCGTATAGGGCAGCTTGCTTTCCGGAATGAGATTGCGGCGGCGGATTTCATCCGGCGCAATCCCCATCTCGCGCGCAGCCTGCTCGATCATGCGCTCGGTGAAGTAAGCCGCTTCGGGACGTCCGGCGCCGCGATACGGGCCGACCGGCGAGGTGTTGGTCAGGAGCCCCTGCACCATCACATGCAGCGCCTGGATGTCGTAGGCCTCCGGAGAGAAGCGCAGTGCGAAGGCCGCGGGGACGAGGCCGGGACCAACGAAATAGGCGCCGACCTGATACAGCGCCTTCATGCGCAGCCCGAGAATCTTGCCGCTCTCGTCCAGCGCCATCTCGCCATACATCACCATCTCGCGGCCATGCCGGTCGGTGAGCAGGCTTTCGGTGCGGGTGGCGAGCCACTTAACCGGACGGCCGAGCTTCTTCGACGCCCACAGCGTCACGCAATCGTCCGGGAACGGGCTGCCCTTCAGCCCGAAACCGCCGCCGACATCGGGCGACACCACGCGGATCTGGCTCTCGGCGCAGTGGAAATGTGCGACAACTCCATCCGCACACCGTGCGGGTTCTGCGAGCAGGTATAGAGCGTGTATTGATCGTCGGCCTCGTCGTAAGAGCCGATGGCGACACGGGGCTCCATCGCATTTGGTGCGAGCCGGTTGTGCTCGATCCGCGCTTTGACCACATGCTTGGCCTTGGCGAAGGCGGCATCGGTCGCACCCTGATCGCCGAACATCAGGCCAAACGCCCAATTGCCCTTCTCGTTGTTCTCCCAGACCTTCGGCGCGCCTTCCCTGGCGGCGTCTTCAAGATCGGTGACCGCCGGCAATTCCTCGTACTCGACCTCGACCAGATCGGCGGCATCGCGGGCCTGCATCTGGGTCTCGGCAATGACGAAAGCGACGCGGTCGCCCACATAGCGGACACGATCGTCGCAGATCAGCGGCAGCCAGGTGCGGAAGCCCGCCGGCGCGCCGACCTCTTCCGGCATCGGGTGGGCGGTCAGTTCGCCGAGCTTGTCCGCCTTGGCGTCGGCGCCGGTCAGCACCAGCAGCACGCCCGGCGCGGCCTTGGCCTTTGAGGTATCGATGCTCTTGACCCGGGCGTTGGCGTAGGGAGAGGCCACGGCGACCGCATAAGCCTGGTTTGGCAGGTTGATATCGTCGACGTACCGCCCTTTGCCGGTCAGAAAACGCTGGTCCTCGACCCGCTTGACCGCTTGCCCGATGCCAAATTTGGCCATTCCATCCCTCGCGCGCATTAGAAACTTTGGAAACAACGATAGCGGCAATTGCGCCGTCTCGACAATGGCTTATTCGCCGCGCTCCCGAACTTCGAGTGGGCCGGAGTGGGCGGCTCGACGCAGGCGTCGCAGCCGATTAGGCTTTGCCAAAACAATGCCGGGGGGAAACGCAACATGACCGAGCCGCTGTCCGCCATTCTGCCGCAGGAAATGAGGGAGTTGCGGCTGCGGCCGTTGTTCCTGTTCGAGCTTGCGGTGAAAGCCGCAAGCGTGATCGGCAAGACCCCCGGAGTCGACAGGCGCGTCGGCGAAATCACCGGCGGCCGCTTCGAGGGCGAAAGGCTGCGCGGCAAAATTCTCTCCGGCGGCAGCGACTGGCAGGCGGTGCGCGCCGACGGGGCCTGGATGCTGGACGTACGTTGCGTGATGGAGACCGACGACGGCGCGCTGATCGGCATGACCTATCGCGGCATCCGCCACGGCCCGAAGGAGGTGCTCGACCGCATTGCCAAGGGCGATGTCGTCAATCCCTCTCTCTACTACATGCGCGCCACGCCCTATTTCGAGACCGCATCGGAGAAATACAATTTTCTCAACCTGATGGCTGCCGTTGCCTATGGCCACCGGCTAGCGACCGGTCCGGTCTACAGCGTGTTCGAAATCCTCTGACCCGCAATCCCTTCACCAAAGTCAGACAACATGAATCCGATCCTGCGTCTGATTGAAGACGTTTTCAGCGACGGCGCGGTGCTGTCACTCGCGGCCGAACCGAGGATGATTTTCGTTCTGCATGGCGCGATATCGGTGGCGGGGGTGTCGGCAATTGACGGCGAAACCTGGCACGGCGATGGCGCTGCCAAAATTGTCGCCGGCCCCGGCGGGGCAATGTGCTGGCGTTATGAATTGTCGCAGTTGGCAAGCGACGATGTGGTGATGGCGAATGGGGTCACGTCCAGAACCAAGCTCGCCGCTCCGCTGGAATATCTGCCGGCCGGGGATCTGCTGCTTCGCGGCGACAGCGTCGCCTTCCCGCCTGGGGGCGTTGCGTATCTGCACCGCCACCAGGGGCCAGGCATCCGTTGCCTGATCGACGGCGGCATCCGCATCGACACGCATGGCCGCTCGACCAGCTACGGCCCGGGGGGAGCATGGTTTGAATCCGGACCCGAACCGGTCTTTGCCCAAGCCGCACTCGACCGGCCGAGCCGCTTCATCCGGGTGATGATTCTGCCGCAAGCGCTGCTCGGAAAAAGCTCGATCCAGTATGTCAACGAAGAGGACAGGGCGAAGCCGAAATCGCAGTCCTACAAGGTCTATGCGGACATGCCGATCGTGCGGCGGTCCTGAAAGCGCTGGCAATTGGCGTAGTCAAAAGGCTTGGTGCGGGACCGGAATCAAACCTCGACAGGTCCCGTCCGCGCCGCTAAATAGCGCCGTCCGAAAGCGCCCGCTGGCTGCTAACTATCGGGCCGAATGGCGGAAATTCCCGACCGGCCCGACGCTCTGC
>JAEZBA010000519.1 GCA_023430245.1 Pseudomonadota bacterium | reverse complement strand
TTCGCATGCGCATGCGGCGAGCGCAGGAATACGGCATGGGCGGCGCCCTGCTTCTCGACGTCGTCCACGAACCTGCCGCGTCCGCGGATCAGGGCGTCGTCTTCGACGCGGGGGAGATGGAAATGGTCACCATGCTCAGCATTCATCGTCGGGGCCTTCCGAATCCGTCATTCCCGGCCATGCGGCCGGGCCATCACGCCTGTGTGGCGGTGAAGCAAGACGCGGGGATGGCCGGTTTTTCCGGCCGCGGCACGCCCCTCAGAGGGGTGTGCGCTGCGCCTTGATCATGTCGGCGATGCCCGCCAGCGTCTCGTTTGTCAACGGGATGTCGACCGGCTGGTTGCGCTCGGCCGACAGGTCCGCGGCCAGGTAGCATTCCATCACGGTACGGGCGCTTTCCGGGGAGACCATGGGCGGGCGGTCCATGATGCAGGATTCGAGGAAATGGATGGTCTCCGGCCCCATCTGGCCGGCGAACACGTGGTCGACCTGCTCGCCCGGCATGGTGGACATCGGATATTGCATGCCGTCCTTCACGGTGTTCAGCCAGTGATCGCGGGCGGTATCGTCGAGAAACAGCGAGCCCTCGGTGCCGGTGATCTCGATGGTGGTGGCGCAGTAATTCGGATAGCTCGGCGGCAGATTCCAACCGCCGCCGATGGCGACCAGCACACCATTATCCATCTTCACCGTCGACCACATGATGTCGTAGGAGCCGTTGACCGGCTTCATGAAGCCGTAGGCGCCCTGCGAAAAAACACTCACCGGCTTGGCGGGCTCCAAGAGCCAGAACACGATGTCGAGGTCGTGGGTGGATTCCATCGCGGCGGGCGACAGCCGCACCCGGCTCGCGATCTTCTTGCCGAGGCTCCTCGACAGATGCCGGCTCACCATGACTGAGACCGGCTTGCCGAGCGTTCCGTCGGTCAGTTTTTTCTTGGCGTAGGCGAATTTGGTATTGAAACGCTGCGAATAGCCGATGGTGAACTTGACATGGTTGCGCTTGGCGATCGCGATCAGTTCGTCGGCCTCGTAGAGTTCGAGCGCGATCGGCTTTTCGAGCAGCACATGCTTGCCGGACTTCAGGCAATCGCGTGCGATCGGGTAATGCGTGCTCTCCGGCGTGGTGGAGATGTAGACCACCTTGACCGCATCGTTTTTGACGATGTCCTGGTAGTCGGCGGTCGCCACCGCGGCATTGGTGAGTTGCTGGATTTCCTTCAGCCGGTCTGGCCTGATCTCGCAGACATGCAGTTTCTTGACCAGCGGATACCGCGACAGCGTTTCGGCCCGAATACCACCGCACCATCCGGTGCCGATGACGGCGACTTCAATTGGTTCTACCGGCATTTCGTCTCCCACCAAGGTCATGCTTATTGTTGCGAGCATTGATCGCGAGATGGATTGCCGGGTCAAGCCCGGCAATGACGGCGTTACGCCGCTTTCACGATGCCGAAAACCTTCTCGGCGAATTGCGGATAGACCTCCGCAAGCTCAGGCGCGACCACCTCACGCAGCAGGTGCAGCGTCTCCGCATCCGGTGCGGGCGTTTCGGGCACATGACCCGGGCAGTCGTAATCGAAGCCGGTATGCTCTGCGATCTCCGCGGCGCTGTGTCCGGGATGCACGCTCTGCAGCCGGAAGCGGCGACGATCCTTGTCGAACGCGAACAGACAGCGATTGGTGATCAGCGCCACCGGCCCCCCGGTGCGATAAACGTTGTCCTCGCTCACGCCCGGCGCGCTGATGAAATTGACTTTCGGCACCAGCGTGCGGCGCGAATGCTCGGTCCGGAACAGGATCACTTTCGGCACGACGAAATAGAGATAGGCCGATCCGAACGAGCCGGGGAACCGCACCTGCGGCTTGTCATGCTCGCCGATGCCGACGAGATTGATGTTGCCCTCGCCGTCGATTTCGCCGCCGGACAGAAAAAACACATCCATCCGCCCCTGCCCGGCGCAGTCGAACAATTCGGCGCCGCCCTCGGTGAAGAAGTTGTGATTGCGGCTTTGCAGCAGCGACACGTAGGGCCGTCCGCCGCAACGCGCCTTCTGCAGCAGCGCAGCCGCCGCAGGAATAGGCGATGCATTGCCGACCGCGATATGGCGCACGTCGCCAATCAGATCGGCGACGCTGGCGATGAGGAGTTCTTCGGGCTGGAAGGTCGCTATCACGATTTACGCCGCCTGCTTCGCATACACATGCTCGTCGCAATAGCGCGCGAAGCCTTCGGCGGTCTTCGCAAGCCGCGCATATTCGGACAGATGCGCCATATCGACCGGATAATAATCCGGCAGCGACAGCGGCCAGGCGCCGTGCTCGACCACCGCGATCGTCTCGACATAAAAGCCGGGCAGTACGCCGGCCGCCATCACCGGATCGTCGAGCAGATTGCCGTCGGCAATGCGCTCCACCGTCACCACGGTCTTGCGCGACGCATGCGCGAGCGTGGTGAGATCGCGCTGCCGCCCGACCCAGACATTACCGTGCCGATCGGCCATCGGTGCATGAAACAGCGCGACATCGGGCCGGATCGCCGGCAGCAACACGATCGGATCGTCGTTGCCGAACGGATTGTCGATCACCCGCCAGTCGCTGCGGATCGCCATCAGGTCGGAGCCGATCAGGCCGCGCAGCGGCATGAACGGATTACCCTTCTCGGCCGCTTCCAGTGCGGCATAAAGCGCCGGGCAGGTGGCATCCTTCATCCGCAATGTGCCGCCGGTCATAGCCGCGACAAAACGCGGGGCCGGCCCCATTTCGCCGAGACTGACGGCCGAGGTCTCCAGCGTCTCCACGCATCCGGCGCCGATCAGGAGATCGGCCTGCATGGTGGATGCGGGCAGGGCCACCAGATGAAGCTTTTTCACATTGTCATGTGTGCGCTGGCGGCGGATCAGGGCGCGCGTGGCGGCCATGGCGACGCCGGCCTGTTCGCGCGGCACCGCCAGCAGGCAGCCATCGGTTACGGCGGCGAGCGCCTCGTCGAGTGATGCGATCCTGGACATGATTATTCCCGGCCGCATCATAGGCGGATGCCGGTCGCTTGCGAAGTGCTTGCGGCGGTCGCGGCGTGTGTTACCAGACGGGCCACAAACGCCGCGAGAGGAAACAAACATATGGCGACGACACCGACGATCGGCTGGATTGGCATGGGCCGGATGGGCTACGCGATGGCCGAATGGCTGCTCAAATCCGGGTATGACGTTTCGATCTGGAACCGCACCCGCGCCAAGGCCGAACCGCTGACCAAGCTCGGCGGCAAGGTGGTCGACAAGCTGTCCGATCTGAACAATGTCGATGTTCTGTTCTCGATCGTGTCCGCCGGCAAGGATGTCAAGCAGGTCTATTTCGGCAAGGACGGCGTGGCGCCGGGCGGCAAGGGAAAGATGCCGCCGGTGGTGGTCGATTGCTCCACCATCGCGGTCGACGATTCCGCCGAGATCCGTGCACAGCTGAAGACGCTGGGCGCCGAATTCGTGGCCTGTCCGGTGTCCGGCAACGCCAAGGTGATCAACGCCGGCAAGCTGTCGGCTGTCGCCTCCGGACCGGAAGCCGCGTTCCGCAAGGTCGAAGACATGATCGTCAAGTTCGCGCCCAATGGCGTGTCCTATGTGGGCGAGGGCGAACTCGCGCGTATCTGCAAGATCGCGCATAACGTCATGCTCGGCGTGGTGATCCAGAACCTGATCGAGATCACGCTGCTCGCCAACAAGATGGGCGTGCCGCGCGAGGCCTTCCTTCGCTTCATGAGCAACAGCGTGATGGGCTCGATGTTCACCCGCTACAAGTCGCCGGCGCTGGTCAATCTCGACTGGACCACGACATTC
>JAEZBA010000478.1 GCA_023430245.1 Pseudomonadota bacterium | reverse complement strand
GCCGTCTCCGTATTTTTCGATGGCGCGCCGCGACAGCACGGTTCTTTACGTGCACGACGTGTTTCTTCTGACTCGGACCGCGGAACTGAACCTGGCCGCGCGTCTCTACTTCGCGCCGCTGTTCGCGCTCGCAGTGCGTTCGCTGAAACATTTCCTGACCAATTCGGAATATACCGCGTCGACCCTTCAGCCATTCTGCCGGGCCGATGCCAGCATTACGCTGTGCCGCCCTTCGGTGCGCAACGTGTTCGGGCTTGACGTTGGCGACCGTGCATCCCGTACCGATGCACCGGCTTCGCTGACCATATCCGCGATCGGAACGATCGAGCCGCGCAAGAATTTCCGGGCGGCGGCGGATATCTGCGCCGCGCTCGCGGCCCGTCTCGACATTCCAGTGCATCTGAACATCATCGGGCGGCCGGGTTGGGGCCCCGATGCGGAATGGCTTGCGCAACAACCACACGTGACCTTGCTCGGTCCGCTGCCAGACCAGGACGCGCGCGCCGCGATCAAGACCAGCGATTTCCTGATCTGCACCTCGCGTGACGAAGGCCTCGGCCTTCCGCTGCTCGAAGTCCAGCACGGCGGCGTGCCGGTGATCGCGCCCGATATGCCGGTGTTCCGTGAAGTGCTGGGACGCTCGGGCCTGTTCGTCGATGCGGAGGATGCCGGCGCAGCCGCGGCCGCAATCGCGACACTATTCGCGTCGAGAGGCTGGCGCGCGCGATCGACCGACGCGGCCCTGGCCAATGTGGCGCGCTGGAACGCGCTGGCCGAACGCGATCATGCGGCGGTGTGCGGCATGTTTGCGGACATGCTGGGCCAGCCGCGGCCGATGCGTGCCGCAGGCGACGCCGTAGTGGCGCGGTCCCGCGCTGCGTAGTTGCGGCTCGCCGGCGCGTTTAGATTTCGTTAACCATACCGGTCGCAGATTGCGAGTTCATCGCCGTATCGGGAGGCACTCGCATGAAGCTATTCCTTCTCGCCGGAGCTTTTCTGATCGCAGCATCGGCCTATGCCGAAGCGCAGACCGCGCCATCGCCGGCGCGGATCAATTCGCGTGTCGATTCGCTGAAATACAATTCGAATCCCAGCACACTTGGGCCGAATGACTCGCAAAGCCAGTATGGACTGAGCAACCGGACGGATTCGCGCATTCGCTCGCGTGTCGATTCGCTCAATTACAACACCAATCCGAGCCAGTTCCGGATTGTCGATCCGCGATTCAACGTCCAGCGCTTCTGAACCGCAGCGGTTCCCCGAGTTCACTGCTGCTGCTGCGGCGGTTAGGCTTAACACGCCAATCCTCCCTGTTCCGGCTTAAAGGCCGATAAAATTCAGCACGTTCCGGACCACGCGCTTCCGGCCGCGATGATATCGCGTCGGGCGCGATCCGGGCGCTCGTTCGCGTTTGCAATGGATACTTGTCTATGCGTGCCCGTTCCGGACTTGTTGAAATTGACGGCCAGGTCATCACCGCACGAAATCTCTCCGATTCGGTCGGCGCGATCGTCCGGCGTCTCGGTGAGATGAAGTCGTTTCTGGTTTGCACCCTCAATCTCGATCACCTAGTGAAGCTGCGCAGCGATCCGCGCTTTCGCGATGCTTACGCAAAGGCCGAGATCGTTATGCCGGACGGGTTTCCGATCGTCGCCTTTGCAAAGATGGAGGGTGTGTCGCTCGAGCGGGCGACCGGCGCCGACCTGATCGTGCCGTTATGCCGCGAGGCTGCGGCGCTGGGCTATCCGGTGTATCTGTTCGGTTCCACCTTCGACACCCTGCGCATCGCCGGTCGCAATCTGTCGGCAGCCATTCCGGGCCTGCAGATCGCGGGCATCATGGCGCCGCCGCAAAACTTCGACGTCGTCTCGCCGATGTCGGATGAGGCCATCGCCATCATCGGACAATCCGGTGCGCGGATCTGTCTCGTGGCCTTGGGTGCCCCCCGGCAGGAGTTGTTTGCGGCGCGCGCGGTCGACAAGACAACCGGCATGGCGTTTCTGGGGATCGGTGCGTCGCTCGATTTCATCGCCGGCAGCCAGACGCGCTGTCCGCTGCTGGTGCGCAAACTCAATCTCGAATGGGCGTGGCGCGCAGCGTCCAATCCACGCCGGCTGTTGCCGCGCTATGAGGCTTGTGCTGCGTTGTTTGCGAGGCTTTACGCGGGCTACGCATGGCGCAACTGGCGTACGGTTCAGACCCGCTCCTGAAGGCAAAGAGCAGGCATCAAAGCATCAGCATCTTGCGCGCGAAGAAGCCCTCGGCAAATCGCTCGGGCGCGCGGCATTCCATTCCCCGCAACCGGGCGAGGCCCTGGAAGGTGTCGGCATCGAACCATTGCTTGGATCGCTGGGTCGCGAAATGCTGGTTCAGCAGGTCGATCTTGCGCTGCAGGATCGCTGCAGGCACCGACACATAGAGGTTCGGTTGCCCGAGATCGCCATCCCATTTCGGAATTTCGTATTCGAGGATGAAGTGGTCGCGGAAGGTGTTCCAGGTCAGCCGGCAGACCTCGCGATGATCCTGATGCGCATCGTCCTTGCGATGAGTGAAGATCAGATCGGGCGATACGCGTCCCTGCAGGTCCTGAAACCATGACTTGATCGCCCCGCCCTGCTCGGGGAAAAAGCCATCGCGGAACGAAAGCGTTTCGATGGTTTGCGTGGCCGCGCCGGCAAGGAAGCCAGCCGCCGAATTGCGCGCCTCGCTCTCACGATCGCCGGCGGCGCTCAGCACGCACCAATGCACGTCGAGCCGGATGCCACGCGCGATCAGGCCGAGCAGCGTTCCTCCCAGTCCGATCTCGATATCGTCGGAATGGGCGCCCAGACACAGGATGGACAAGCGCTCACCGGAAGCGGGCAGGTTGAGTGACAGCATGCCTGCGCTCAGATTCGTCGGACCAGGCTGCGTTCGCGCTGGTTTTCGCTGTCGGGCGCCCAGGGCATCTGGCCGTTCTCGACCATCTCCTCCAGCACCTGCCGGTCGCGCAGCGTGTCCATCGCCCGCCAAAACCCTTCGTATTTGAACGCGACCAGATTGTTGTCCTTGATCAGCCGGTTGAAGGGCTGCAGCACCAGTTCCTCGCCATCCTGGATGTAGTCGAAGATCTCGTTACGGAAGATGAAATAGCCGCCGTTGATCCAGACCTCGGATTCGGTGTTCGCCCGGAGCCGCTTGACCAGACCGCCTTCGTCGAATTCGGCGAGATGGAAATTGAACGGCGGACGGACCGCGATGAAGCAGGCGAGCTTGCCACTGGCCTTGAAGAAATCGATCATCTCCGGCAGCGGCGCGTCGGTGAGACCGTCGCTGTAATTCGCCAGGAAAATCTCCTCGTCCTTGACGTGTTCCTTCACTGCGACCAGACGCTGGCCGATGTTGCGCCACACGCCGGTGTCGATCATCGTCAGCCGCCAGTCCGGCTGCTGCTCGCCAAGGATCTCGACCTTCTTGCCGAATTGCGACACCACGCAATTGTGGGTCGCGGCCGAGTCGAGGTGCAGGAAATAATCCTTGATGACATTGGCCTTGTAGCCGAGGCAGAGCACGAAATCGCGGTGCCCGTACCGGCTGTAATACTGCATCACGTGCCACATGATCGGATGCGATCCGACCGGAATCATCGGCTTCGGAATGCTTTCGGAATATTCCCGAATGCGGGTTCCCAGACCTCCGCAGAACAATACGACCTTCATCGATTATCCGCCTGCATTTGTCCCGGTGACGATCAGTAACGGGTTGTTGAACTCACACGCAGCACCGAGTTTCATCTTTGTCATCTCACGCGACAATCTCTGCGCAAGCGGCAATGCGGAATCAAGCGTTGCGCGCATCACGGTCTCAGGATGTGGGCGTTAGTGTAAACGGCAATAAAGACAGGCCCTTTCGTTGCCACTTTGATCGAGAGCATGATTGCTAGATCGGTGCGGCCGGCAAAAGGACAAGGCCAAACAATGCGTTGTTGCATCGATAAAATTGCGGCGTCTCGCTTAAGGTTAACGTGCGGCTATCCAGCTGCATCGATCGCCGCGTGATAGCAAATTGCCAGATATCGACGAGGAGGCCGGCGTGATCTTCACGGAAACCAAGCTGAAAGGCGCATATATTCTTGAGCTCGAACGGCGTGAGGATTCGCGCGGATTTTTCGCGCGCGGCTTCTGCCAACACGAGTTCAGGGCGCATGGCCTGAAGCCGACCGTCGCCCAGGGCAACATCGCCTCGAATATCAAAGCGGGCACGCTGCGCGGCATGCACTTCCAGTATCCGCCGGCTGCCGAGAGCAAGCTTGTTCGCTGCACGCGCGGGGCGATCTACGACATCATCGTAGACCTGAGGCCGGAAAGCCCGACCTATCTCCAGCATGTCGGCGTCGAACTGAACGAGGACAATCAGCGCGCGCTCTACGTGCCAGAACGGTTCGCGCATGGCTATCAGACCCTGACGGACAAGACCGACACCAGTTATC
>JAEZBA010000438.1 GCA_023430245.1 Pseudomonadota bacterium | reverse complement strand
CCTCGCGCGCCTGCTGAAACCTCAGGACACGCTGGCCCGTCTGTCCGGCGATCAATTCGCGCTGATCCTGCTCTCGGAACGCGACCCGGGCCGCATCATCGCCTTTGCGGAGAATCTCCGCCGCACGATCCGCGCGCCGATCACCTTCAACGATCGCGAGATCTTCGTGACGGCTTCGATCGGGTTGTGCCTCGCCGACAGCCAGTCCTCGCGCACCGAGGAAATCCTGAAAGACGCCGAGCTTGCGATGTATCACTCCAAGCGCATCGGCGGCGACCGCATCGAAGTCTTCAAGGCGGCGATGCGTGCGCGCAAGTCTGACCGCCTGACGCTGGAAGCCGAATTGCGGCGCGCGATCGAGCGCGAAGAGATCAAGATCATGTACCAGCCGATCGTGCGGCTGGAGGATCGCACCATCGCCGGCTTCGAAGCCTTATCGCGCTGGGAGCATCCGAAGCTCGGCCGCATGTCACCCGCCGAATTCATCACCATCGCCGAAGAGATCGGACTCATCGTCGATCTCGGCATGTTCGTGCTCGAACGCACAGCGCGGCAATTGAGCATCTGGCAGCGCACCCTGCGCGCGCAGGAAAGCCTGTTCGCGAGCGTCAACGTCTCATCGAAGCAGCTGCTGCGGCAGGACCTGATCGGCGACGTGCGCACCGTGCTCGCGCGCTCCTCGGTCATGCGCGGCACGCTGAAGCTCGAGCTGACCGAATCCGTAGTGATGGAAAACCCCGAACACGCGGCGCAGATCCTGTCGCGGTTGCGCGAACTCGGCGCGGGGCTGGCGCTCGACGATTTCGGCACCGGGCATTCCTCGCTGTCCTATCTGCAGCGCTTCCCCTTCGACACCATCAAGATCGACCAGTCCTTCGTGCGCATGAGCGCCAAGGGCACGCGTCCGGTGATCCTGCGCTCGATCATCGCGCTCGCGCACGATCTCGGCATGGAAACCGTGGCCGAGGGCGCCGAGACGGATTCGGATGCGGTCGAGCTCTATCACATGGGCTGCGAATACGCGCAGGGCTTCGTTTTTGGCCAGCCGATGACAGCGGAAGCCGCGACCAAGATGCTGTCCGGCGATCGGATGGAGCTCGTGCGGTAGGCTTCGACGACGCCGGTTAAGCGTGGCCGGCTTCGCTCGACAGCATGCCCGGCGCGATGCCGAGCTTGCGCATGGCCTTCTCGTATTTGCGCTCGGGCTCGCCGAAAATCAGTTCGGGATCGGCCGCGCAATGCAGCCAGCCGTTATTCTGGATTTCCTGCTCGAGCTGCCCCGGCGCCCAGCCGGCATAGCCGAGTGCGAGGATCGCGCTCGCCGGACCGTCACCGGTCGCAATCGCCTTGAGGATATCGATCGTCGCGGTGAGACAGATTCCATCGTCGATCGGCAATGTCGAATTCTCGATGAAGAAATCGGCCGAGTGCAGTACGAAGCCGCGCCCGGTCTCGACCGGGCCGCCTTTTAGCACGATGACATCGTCATGCCGGGTCGCAACCTGGATGGCATCGCCATCCGGCACCACGTTGAGCTGCACCAGCAGATCGGGAAACTTGATGTTACTGGCCGGCTGGTTGACGACGATACCCATCGCGCCTTCCGCAGAATGCGCGCAGATATAGACCAGTGTCTTGGCGAAGCGGTCGTCGCTCATTGATGGCGATGCGATCAGCATCTGGCCGTCGAGGTAGCCGCGTGCCGATGGCTCGCCACCCTGCGACTTCCGCGCCGGTCCCTTCTTCGGAATCTTCATGTATCCAAGGTTAAACCCTTCACGCCGCCTTGTGAAAGGGAAGTTTGGCCCTAGCTCACGGTGAATTCAGTGGTGCTCAACGCGCCAAACGCCTAGATCGTTGCCATGCGCCTTGCCACAATTCGTCTGCCCGTTGCTGCCACAATCAGCCTCGCGGCCATCACGCTCGGCTTTGCGCCCCTGTCGCAAGCGCGCGCCGACATGTCAGCGTGGCATGGCGATACGCGCGCCGCCATGCGGGTTGTCGCAGGAGGAACCAAGGCGGCAGAGGACGCGCCGGTGCTGCGCGCCGGCGTCGAAATCCGCCTGGCGCCCGGCTGGAAGACCTATTGGCGCTATCCCGGCGATTCCGGTGTTCCGCCACATTTCGACTTCACCAAATCCGAAAATCTGAAATCCGTGCAAGTGGCATGGCCAGCGCCGCAGCGTTTTACCGACGCCGATGGCAGTTTCATCGGTTATCGCGACAACGTGCTGTTCCCGCTGAGCGTCGTGCCCAAGGATGCCGGCAAGCCGGTGGTCCTGCGCCTCACCCTCGATTACGCCATCTGCGAGAAGGTCTGCATCCCTGTCCAGGCCAAGGGCGAACTGACGATCAAGGGCGGCGCTACCCAAGGCTCCGAGATCGCCAAAGCCGAACAGACCGTGCCGCGCGCCCAGCCGCTCGGCGCCGATGCGCCGCTCTCGGTCAAGGCCGTCCACCGCGACAATAGCGCGAAGCCCGCGCGGGTGCTGGTCGATATCGCCGCACCGGACGGTAGCCCCGTCGCGGTGTTTGCGGAAGGTCCGACCGCGGATTGGGCGCTGCCGGTGCCCGACAAGGTCGAGGGCGCGCCCGCGGGATTGCAGCGCTTCGCCTTCGCGCTGGACGGCCTGCCGCCCGGCGCCAATGCCAATGGCGCCACCCTGAAGGTCACCGCGGTCGCCGGCACTGAGGCGATCGAGACGACCTTCCGGCTCGACTAACGCCGCCGCCCGGCCTATTTTGCATCGCCTGTTTGCGGCGCCCTTCCGCGCGGCCGGTTCGCGCCGCGCTCGAACCACGTGACAATCGAAGAGGACCACCATGACCATCAAGGTCGGCGACACATTGCCCAATACCACCTTTCGCGTCATGACCGCGGATGGGCCGAAGCCGAAAACCACCGACGAAGTATTCAAGGGCAAGAAAGTCGTGCTGTTCGCCGTTCCCGGCGCCTTCACCCCGACCTGCACCAAGAACCACCTGCCCGGCTTCGTCACCAATGCCGCGGCCATCAAGGCCAAGGGCATCGACGCGATCGCGGTGACGGCCGTCAACGATCCGTTCGTGATGGGCGCCTGGAAGACGGCGGCCGGTTCCGACGACATCGAATTTCTGGCCGACGGCAGCGCCGATTTCGCCAAGGCCACCGGCCTCGAGCTGGATGCATCGGCGGGCGGACTTGGCATCCGCTCCAAACGCTATTGCATGGTGGTGGATGACGGCGTGGTGAAGTCGCTGGCGATCGAGGACGCACCCGGCAAGGCCGATGCGTCGGGCGCCGAGGCGCTGCTGAAGTCGCTGTAATCGACCGTCCGGCGTCATTGCGGGCCATCGGGTCCGCGCCAATCGCCGCTCTTGTTCAAACTGAGCTGGCACGCCTTGATCGCGTGCCAGTCGATCTCGCGGCGCACCGGCTCCGGTCAGGCGCGCCGCACGATTGAGGAACGAGCGCAGAACTCGTGCGTTCGCCTCTCATGAACGCGCCGCTGCATCCCCTCATGCATGGGAGCCTCGGGTTTTTACTCGGGTTTCTGGCGACGCTGCCTGCCGGCGAAATCGTCGTCACTCTGTCCGCCGCCGCCATGGTTGCGGTCGGTTCCGGCATCACCGGCTTCATTCTGACGCAGGTCGAGCAGGCATCTTAGTCCGGTCGGACGCTGTTCCGCGCGCTCCGTGCATTCGATCTGGATGGCTCGACAGGATGGCCGGAACAGCCTGACCGACACCGCAGCTACATCTTCCCCTTCAGCCGCAACTCCGCGATGCCCGCGCGCGCCAGTTCGTCGGCGCGCTCGTTGAGATCGTGCCCGGCATGGCCCTTGACCCAGTGCCACGTCACCTCG
The DNA here is from genome assembly GCA_023430245.1 of Pseudomonadota bacterium. Classification (GTDB taxonomy): domain Bacteria; phylum Pseudomonadota; class Alphaproteobacteria; order Rhizobiales; family Xanthobacteraceae; genus Pseudorhodoplanes. The sequence continues at coordinate 7,970 of JAEZBA010000438.1, read as the reverse complement.
TGGCGCGCCAGCGCAGCGTCGAGTTGCTGCCACAGGTCGACATTCTTCACCGGCTTCTTGTCGGCAGTGCGCCAGCCATTCTTCTTCCAGCCATGGATCCAGGCCGAGATGCCGTTCCGCACATACTGGCTGTCGGTATAGAGGTCGACGCGGCACTGCTTGGTCAGCGCCTCCAGCGCCGAGATCGCCGCCATCAGTTCCATGCGATTGTTGGTGGTGTGCGCCTCGCCGCCCTTCAATTCCTTGGTCTTGCCGCCGGATTGCAGGATCGCGCCCCAGCCGCCCGGGCCGGGATTGCCCGAGCAGGCGCCATCGGTGTGGATGGTGACGTGAGGCAGGCTCATTGCGGCGATCTCATCGCAGGTTCATGGAAGCAGATTTTCCGGAGGATATTGTGCTGGAAGCTGTGGTTCGACGAGGCCACTGACGGTCCCGCTTACGCAAGCTCCCGCGCCTTGATGCCGTAATCGTCTACGCTCCGAACGTGCTGGTGGAAGCGCAGCTTGCGGAAATATTCCTGCGGCGCCTTCGGCCGCACCAGCGCGCCCGGCGGCACGTTCAGCCAGTCGACCACGCGGGTCGCTAGGAAGCGCAGCGCCGCGCCGCGCGCCAGGAGCGGCAGCGCGTTCAGTTCGGCATCGGTCAGCGGCCGCACCCTGGCATAGGCTTGCAGTAATGCGCGGCCCTTGGTGACGTTGTAGGAATGATCGTTCTCGAAGCACCAGGCATTGAGACAGATTGCGACGTCGTAGGCGAACATGTCGTTGCAGGCGAAATAGAAATCGATCAGCCCGGACAGGCGCTCGCCGAGAAAGAACACATTGTCCGGAAACAGATCGGCATGGATCACGCCGTCCGGCAAGCCACTCGGCCATGCGACTTCGAGATGGTCGAGTTCGTCGCTGATCACGGCCAGCATGCCATGCTGGATGGTATCGATACGGTCGGCGCAGGAGTCGAACAACGGCCGCAGTTTCGGCACCGCCAGTGCATTGCCGCGATGAGCTTTGAAATCCGCGCCCGCCAGATGCAGTTTCGCCAGCGCCTCGCCCACGGCCGTGCAATGGCGCGCCTCGACCCGGCGCATCCATACGCCGTCGAGGAAAGTCACGATCGCAGCGGCCCGGCCGCATAACTCGCCTAAGGTATTGCCGTCGCGCATGCGCACCGGCTGCGGGCAATTGATGCCGCGCAGCGCCAGATGCTCCATCAGTCCGATGAAGAACGGAATGTCCGCGACCTCGACCAGCCGCTCATACAGCGTCAGGATGAAATAGCCGGCATCGGTATGCAGCAGGAAATTGGAGTTCTGCACGCCCTCGGCGATGCCCTTGTAGGACAATAGCTTGCCGATCTCGTAGCGCGCGAGAAATGCATCCAGCTCTTCGGCCGGGACATCGGTATAGACCGCCACCGCTTTACTCCGCCGCTTCGGTGCGCAACGGGCGCGGCAGCGGGAAGAACACGTCTTCGTCGGCAGCCGACATGGTCTCCACATTCAGCGCATAGCGTTCGGAGAACGCATCCAGCACTTCCTCGACCAGCACTTCCGGCGCCGAGGCGCCGGCGGTGACGCCAAGCGACGCGATATGCTGGAATTTGCTCCAGTCGATATCGGCGGCGCGCTGCACCAGCACCGCATAGGGGCACCCGGCGCGTTCGGCGACTTCCTTCAGCCGCTGCGAATTGGAAGAATTCGGCGCACCGACCACCACCATGGCCTCGACCAGCGGCGCCACCAGCTTCACCGCCTCCTGACGATTGGTGGTGGCGTAGCAGATGTCGTCCTTGTGCGGCCCTACGATCGCGGGGAACCGCGCCTTCAGGATGTCCACAAGTTCGGCGGCGTCCGCGACCGACAGGGTGGTCTGGGTCACATAGGCGAGGTTGGTCTGGTCCTTGGGCACGAAACTGCGCGCGTCGTCGGGCGATTCAACCAGCGTGATCGTGCCTTGCGGCAATTGGCCCATGGTGCCGACCACCTCCGGGTGCCCGGCATGCCCGATCAGCACGATCTCCCGACCGCGGCGGAAATGGATTTCGGCTTCGCGGTGAACCTTGGTCACCAGCGGACAGGTGGCGTCGAGTGTGATGAAATTACGGGACTTGGCGTCCTCGGGAACCGATTTCGGCACGCCATGGGCGGAGAACACCACCGGCGCAGTGGTGTCGGGGATCTCATCCAGTTCCTCGACGAAAATCGCCCCCTTGGCTTTCAGGCTGTCGACCACATAGCGGTTGTGCACGATCTCGTGGCGGACATAGACCGGCGGACCATACAGCGCGAGCGTGCGCTCCACCGAATCGATGGCTCGCACCACGCCCGCGCAGAAACCGCGCGGTGAGCAGAGAATCACCCGAAGCGACGGCTTTTCGCCGCCGGGAAAGCCGGCTGGGCCCATCATCGGCGCATTTTTCATCGGAACTGTCTGATGGACATGGGGGCGGCCGCCCCGGGAAGTCAAGGCACAGCATTCGACTTAACGCCAAAGTAAGGCTATGGTAGTTGAATAGTCTACGCGGGCTTGGGGCGTTGGGCATGATGTCGTTCCACATGAAAGTGCTGGCGGCCATAGCTTCGGCCGCAGCGTTGTCCGGCTGTGTCAGCAGCGGCAGCAGCTACCAGGTGGAAAACGCCACCGGGCAGCCGATACCTCACCATGCTCTCGCCGACGAAGTGTTCCTCGATGGAACCGGACCCACCGCACGCCGGCTGGCGCAGACGCCGCGCGGCAATGTGGTCGAGCGCCGCTATGCCGAACCGCTGCCTGCCGGAGCGCCGACCCGCGCCGTGGTGCGGACGCGGCCGACCGCAATCGAGCGGGTGGACAGCGTCTCCAGCACCACCGGATCCCGGAGTTCGGTGCAGAACGAGGCCAACAAACCCTTTTCCGAGCAATGGTGGGAAAAGGAACGCGCGGCGGACGCCCGGCTCAAACGGGTGATGGATATCTGCCGCGGCTGCTGATCGGGCCCCTGCGACAGGTTGCCCCCCGGCCCGCCAGGGCCTATATTCACGTCATTCCTGTCATCCCCGATGACGACCTTGCTTCGCCGTCCAAATGCGCCCTGACCGGGCGGGCGGAGCGTGAAGGAGAATTTTGCCATGCAGGAAGCGCCGCTGATGCCGAAGGCCACCGCCGTGTGGCTGGTCGAGAACACCGCGCTGTCGTTCGATCAGATCGCCGAATTCTGCAAATTGCATCCGCTCGAGATCAAGGCGATCGCCGACGGCGATTCCGCACAGGGCATCAAGGGCCTGGACCCGATCCAGACCGGCCAGTTGACCCGCGAGGAAATCGAGCTGGCGGAGCAGAACAAGACCCGCCGCCTGCATCTCGCCGACCGCAAGGTCCGGGTGCCGGAGCAGAAGACCAAGCGCGGCCCGCGCTACACGCCGGTGTCGCGTCGCCAGGACCGCCCGAACGCGATCCTGTGGCTGATCCGCAACCATCCTGAACTCAAGGACAGCCAGATCATGCGGCTGGTGGGCACCACCAAGTCGACGATCCAGAGCATCCGCGAGCGCAGCCATTGGAATGCCGCCAATCTGAGCCCGCTCGATCCGGTCACGCTCGGCCTGTGCTCGCAGATCGATCTTGACATGCAGGTCGCCAAGGCCGCCAAGGAGAAGCCGGCGCCGTCCGAGCACGAGCGGGTTACGCTGCTGCCGGCCTCGGTGACCACCGCACCGGACCACGAGCCGACCTACGAGGACAGCCGCGCTGCCGCGGCCAGCGCCAAGTCGCAGGAAGACGCCGACGTCGCGTCGGTGTTCGCCAAGCTCAAGAAAATCGGCGGCACCCGGACCGACGAGGACTAGGCCGGAAAGAACCTGGGCGCATCTCGTTAATAGTAGCGCCCGCGCCGGTGCCTGTCATGCCCAGCGAAGGCGGGGCATCCAGCACTCATTGCATGACCTGCGCGTACCGGATCGCCTGCATGCGCGGGCGATGACGATGTGAACGTCGTTCAATCCACCGCGAGCTTGCCCTTGGCGACGGTGTCGCGCCAGATATCGGCCTCGGCCTTGGCGTTCTTCGCAAATTGCGCCGGCGTCTCGCCGCCCGGCAGGAAGCCAAGCTCCGCAAGTTTTTTCGCGACGGCCTCGTCTTGCAGCGCCGCCTTTACCGCCGCATGGATCGTATCGATCGCAGCCTGCGGTGTGCCCTTCGGCGCCGCCAGGCCCCACCAGTTTTCTGCGACATAGCCCGGTACGCCGCTTTCGTTTGCCGTCGGCACATCCGGCACATTCGGCAGGCGCTTTTCCGCAGCCACCGCCAGCGCCTTGGCCTTGCCGGATTCGACGAACGCCCGTCCGACGCCCCAGCCGGCGAGATAAAGCTGCACATCGTTGGTAATCAGCGCCTGCATCGCCGGCGGCGCACCGCGATACGGCACATGCACCAGCTCGATGCCGGTCAATTGCTTCAGCCGCTCCACCGCCAGATGCGGCGTGGTGCCGACGCTAGGCGACGAATAGCTGAGCTTGCCCGGATGCTTTTTCGCGTATTCGACCAACTCGCCCAGCGTCTTCACCGGCACCGACGGGTTCATGTACATCACCGACGGCACCACCGCGACCCGAGTGATCGGCACGAATTCGGTCAGCGGATCGAAGCTGGTCTTCGGAAACATGAACTGGTTGATGACGAAATTGTTGGTCGCACCCATCATCAGCGTGTGACCGTCCGGCGCGGCGCTTGCTACCGCCTTGGCGCCGATCATGCCGCCGCCGCCGCCGCGCGCATCGATGACGATCGGCTGGCCGAGTTTCTTCTCCATCGCTTCAGCGATCAGCCGCATGATCGTGTCGCCGGCGCCGCCCGCGGCATAGGGCACGATCACCGTGATCGGCCGGTCAGGGAACGCGGCAAAGGCGCTGTGCGGTGCGAGGGCTGCTGCGGCGGCGGCGGTTGCAATGAAGGCGCGTCGGGTCAGTCGGGTCATGATGTGTCTCCGGTTCACAGGTCGATGCGCATCAGGTCATGAGCGATCTGCAGCGGGCCCCGGTACACGCTGCGGATTTCCGAAACGAAAGCGTCGATCTGATGCGGCCCCATCAGGTCGACCGGCAAATGCTTGCCCGCGGCGCGCTTCAGCACCGGGCTGAGCGAATCCACATGACCGATATGGGTGGCGACCACCTGCTTCACGCCGGCTTCGACCGCGAGCCGGCCGAGGTCCTGCGGACTGGTATGCGAGAAGGTACCGACCTGCGATTTTCGCCGGTGCTCGATGAAGGCTTCGGTGAAGGTGCATTCGTGGATCAGGAGATCGGCGCCGCGCGACAGCGTCAGGATATTGTCGCAGGGCGCAGTATCGCCGGAGAACACCACCACCTTGCCTTCGGCCTCGATGCGAAAGCCGTAGCAGGGCGATATCTCCGCCGGGATGTGGTCCATCAGCGCCGCGGTGACGCGAACCTCACCATCGTCAAGAACGACGCCCTCGCCATATTCCGTCACCTTGGGCCGGATCGCCTCCATATTGGCCTGCCGCGCCGGATAGGCGCCGCGCGCCCGGATGTCGGCGTCGAAGGCGCCGTTCTCGAACAGATGGCTGACCAGCTTCTTGGTGCCGTCCGGTCCGTAGATATTGAGCGCGCCGACGCGGTTCAGGATCCAGCCCGAAATCACGAAGAACGGCAATTCGCAGACGTGGTCGTGATGCAGATGGGTGAGGAACAGGTCGCCGACTTCGGCCGGGTTCACATCGACGCGCATCAGCTGGCGTGTGGCGCCATGCCCGCAATCGAGCATCAGGTGGCGGCCGCTGTCCAGCATGATCAGGATCGAGGTGTGGCAGCGGTCGGGATCGGGCAAGGCCGCACCGGTTCCGAGCATCACGATGCGCATGGGGCGCCCTCCTGTCGCTTCCATTATGGCCGGGCGCAGTGATAAACAGAAATCGCATTATGATATCGGGTGATAACCCAAGGGAATATCGGCGATGTCCTCGACCCTGCGGATGCGCCATCTCGACGTACTGCTGGCGGTCGCGGCCGAAGGCTCGATGCAACGCGCGGCGCAGCGGGTTCATCTCACCCAGCCCGCGATCTCCAAGCTGGTGCGCGAACTGGAGGCGATGTTCGGCGCGCCGTTGTTCGACCGCACCAAGCGCGGCGTGACGCTCACCGAATGCGGTCGCGCGCTCGCGATCCGCGCCGAATATCTGCGTAACGACATCGAGCACGCGCGTGACGAAGTGGCCGCGATCAGCCAGGGCACGCTCGGCTCGCTGCGCATCGGCGCGTTGCCGGTCGCAGAGAGCGCACTGCTGCCGCAAAGCCTGATGGCGCTGCGCAAGATCGCACCCGCCTTGCGCATCCGCGTACAGGAAGGCACCAGCGCGGCGCTGCTCGACCAGCTGCGGCGCGGCGAAGTCGATTGCGTGATCGGCCGACTCGATTCCGGTGCCAACGGCAAAGACATCCGGGCCGAGAAACTGACGCGGCTGCCGACACGCATCGTTGCGCGCCGACGGCATCCGCTGGCCGCGCGCAAGCGCGTGACTTCGGAGCAGCTCGCGGCCTATCCATGGGTGCTGCCGCAGCCGGGCGCGCCGATCCGCACCGTGATCGACGGCGTCTTCGCCGCGGCCGGGATTGCGGCGCCGATCCCGCTGGTCGAATCCACCTCGATCCGCCTCAACTACGAATTGATGCGCTCCTCCGACATGATCGGCGTGATGCCCGACGATGCAGCCTCCGCCTACGAGGCGGTGCGAACGCTGGCGATCCTGCCGTTCGAGCTGGGCGACCGGCTGCCCTTTGTCGGGGTGATGACGCGCACGGCACCGCCGTCGCATGCCCTGACGCTGTTCCTGCGGGTGCTGCGCGAAAGTTGTGGATAGCGCCGCGCGACTCAGGCGGTATTCGACTGCGCTTCGTTCGACGTGGCCGTTCGGCGTCAGTTGTGGCTTCGCTGCACTATGTGCAGTGCGGTGACGCGGATAATGTCCGCCCCTCATCGGCGGGGGGCGTCGAAGGGACTATCGATGAAATTACAGGTTTTACTCAGCTTTTCGCTGCTCGCTGCCGTTACTGCGCAAGCCTCTGCCCAGACCCAAGCCTCCACCCAGGTCCATCAGCGCTACGCCGCCGCCAGCCCGGCCGTGCCCGCCGGGGCCGCCGCCCCCACACCCCGGCAGGTCACTCCTGCGGCAATGCCGCCGGCGCGGGCGGCCGTCGATCCGTCGCCGGATGCGAAGCCGAAGGCGCGGCCGGTTCGCCGCCCTGTGGCGCGACAGCAGCCGCAACAACCCGCGCAGCCGCAACAGCCGCAGACCTGGCAGGAGCGCATGCGCGCGATGTGGGGCCTGGACAATGTGCAGAGCGGTCCGCGTCCCGACGCGCGCCAGCCGCAAGCGCCTTCGGCGCCGGCCTATACCGCGCGCCCGAACAATCGCCTGATGTTCGGGATGTTCTACACCAAGATCCCCCGCCGGACCGTGACGTTCCCGGGCAATTACGCACCCGGAACCATCATTGTGCGCCACCGCGAGAAGCGGCTCTATTTCGTGCTCGGCAACGGCCAGGCGATCCAGTACGGCGTGGCCGTCGGCCGCGAAGGCGCGGCGTGGTCGGGCACCTCGACCGTCTCCAACAAGCGCGAATGGCCAAGCTGGACGCCGACGCCTGCGATTCTGGCGCGCCAGCCGAATCTGCCGCGCCACATGGAAGGCGGTCCGAAGAATCCGATGGGCGCACGCGCACTTTATCTCGGCGATACGCTGTATCGCATCCACGGCACCAACGAGCCCTGGATGATCGGCGAAGAGGTGTCGTCGGGATGCATCCGCATGACCAACGAGGACGTCATCGATCTCTACGAGCGCACCCGCATGGGCGCGACGGTGATCGTGCAGCGCTGACCGGGAGAGCGATAGACAAGGACCGACACAACAGAGCGGGTTGCTGTCACCAAAACGGCCGGGCAAACCCCCGGCCGTGGTTTTTTTGGGTGCGG
>JAEZBA010000415.1 GCA_023430245.1 Pseudomonadota bacterium | reverse complement strand
GGATAGGATATGGCTCAGGCTGCGGCAGCGGCGTCTTCAGGGCGCGACGAGACGGTTGGGACTGTCAGGCTCCCGGAGATAGCGCGCGACTACAACTTCGCCGCCGACATTCTTGAAGCGAATCTTGCTGCGGGCCGGGCCAACAAGCCTGCCTTCATCGATGCGAATGGCAGCTGGAGCTACGGTCAGCTCGCCGACCGCGCCGCGCGCTTCGGTGCGATGCTGCGCGCGAAAGGGATCCGCCGCGAAGAACGCATCCTGATCTGCCTGCTGGACACCATCGATTGGCCGACCGCATTTCTGGGCGCGCGGAAAGCGGGCGTTGTTGCGATCCCCGTCAACACCCTGATGACGGAAAGCGACTACGAATTCATGCTGAGCGACAGCCGCGTGCGCATGCTGGTGGTGTCGGAGGCGCTCTATCCGAAATTTGCCGGTCTGATCGCAAACGCGCCCGACCTCGTGCATGTGGTGGTGTCGGGGGCGAATGCGCACGGCCATGATCATTTCGAGACTTTGATCGCCGCGTCGGAGCCTGAGGAGTACACGGCGCCGACCACGCGCGACGACATCGCCTTCTGGCTCTACACCTCGGGTTCGACCGGCAAGCCCAAGGGCGCCATGCATGTGCATGCCAGCCTGAAAATCACCAACGATCTCTATGCCGCGCCGATCCTCGGCATTCGCGAGGATGATGTCTGTTATTCGGTGGCGAAGCTTTTTTTCGCCTATGGCCTCGGCAATGCCCTGACCTTCCCGATGTCGGCCGGCGCGACCACGGTTCTGCTCGCAGACCGGCCAACGCCGGACGGCGTTGCGTCGCTGCTGCGCAAGCATCCGGTGACAATCTTCTTCGGTGTGCCGACCTTCTATGCGGGCTTCCTCGCGAGCACGGGCATGCCGGATCGCAGCGAAACGAAGTTCCGCCGCTGCGTGTCCGCGGGAGAGGCGCTGCCGGCCGACGTCGGCAAGCGCTGGAGCGAGACCTATGGCTGCGACATTCTCGACGGTATCGGCTCCACCGAGATGCTTCACATCTTCCTGTCGAATGCGCCGGGCGCCACGAAATACGGCACCACCGGCAAGCCGGTGCCGGGCTATATTTTGAAGCTGGTCGACGAACACGGGCAATCCGTGAAGCCCGGCGAGATGGGCGAACTCCTCATCAACGGTCCGACCAGTGCGGTGATGTACTGGAACAATCGCGAGCGCTCGCGCACCACCTTCTTGGGCGAATGGACGCGTTCCGGCGACAAATACATGCAGGACGGGGACGGCTATTACGTTTATTGCGGGCGCAACGACGACATGCTGAAGGTGTCCGGCCTTTACGTATCTCCGTTCGAAGTCGAGGGTGCGCTGCAAACGCATGCGGATGTGCTGGAATGCGCGGTCGTGGCCTGGCTGGACGGCGACGGCCTGATCAAGCCGAAGGCCTTCATCGTACTGAAGGATCATGGCAAGGCCTGCGATGCGCTTGCGCGGGCGATGCAGGATCACGTCAAGGCAATGCTTGCGCCCTTCAAATATCCCCGCTGGATTGAATTTCGTGCCGACCTGCCGAAGACCGCCACCGGCAAGATCCAGCGGTTCAGATTGCGCGCGGAAGCGGCAGAAACGAGATGAATTCGCGGTCAATGTGCTGATCTTAACCGCAGCGGATTGTCGCGCGCCGACGGGGCTTTCGGTCATCAGAACAATTCAATAGGATAACAGGCAGCTCAAGCGGGCGGCCAAAATAACGGAGGAACTACAGGATGAAAAAATCGATTATCGCTGCCGGCGCGGTGCTCGCGCTCGCAGCCGGGCCGGTTGTGGCCCAGGACAAGCCCATCAAGATCGGCTTCGTGTCGACATTCAGCGGGCCGACCGCCGTGATCGGCAATGACATGCGCAATGCCTTCGAACTGGCGCTGGATCACATGGGCCGCAAGATGGGCGGACGTCCGGTCGAAGTGATTTACGAGGACGACACTCTGAAGCCCGACATCGGCAAGCAAAAGACCGAGAAGCTGATCGAATCCGACAAGGTGGATTTCATCGCCGGCTACATCTGGTCGAACGTCCTGCTGGCTTCGCTCAAGCCGATCGTCGATTCCAAGACCATGACCGTGGTGGCCAATGCTGGCCCCTCGCAGCTGGCGGGTGAACTGTGTTCGCCCTACGTGTTCTCGACCTCCTGGCAGAACGACCAGACGCCTCAGGCCGTCGGCGAATACATGAATCAGAAGGGTGTGAAGACGGTCTATCTGATCGGCCCCAATTATGCTGCCGGCAAGGACATGCTGTCGGGCGTTGCCTCCACCTTCAAGGGCAAGGTCGTCGGCCAGGATCTGACCAAGTGGCCGGACCAGCTCGACTTCTCGGCTGAGTTGTCGAAGGCGCGCGCTGCCAAGCCCGACGCCGTCTTCGTGTTCTATCCGGGTGCGGCTGGCGTCCAGTTCCTGACGCAATATGCGCAGGCCGGTCTGAAGGGACAGATCCCGCTCTACACTGCCTTCACCATCGACGAGCTTTCGTTACCGCTGCAGAAAGATCTTGCGCTCGGCGTCCCCGGTGCCCAGCAATGGGTGAACGATCTGCCGAACGATGCGAACAAGAAGTTCGTGGCGGACTTCCGCGCCAAGTACAAGACATCGCCGTCGTTCTATGCCTCGCAGGCCTATGACGCAGCGCAGCTGATCAACTCAGCCGTCACCGCGGTGAAGGGCGACGTCTCCAAGAAGGACGCCATGCGCGACGAGATGCGCAAGGCGAACTTCCCGTCGGTGCGTGGCCCCTTCAAATACGGCAATAACCACATCCCGATCCAGAACTTCTATCTGCAGGATGTGGTCAAGAAGGAAGACGGTTCACTCGGCCTCAAGACGGTGGCGACGATCGTCGAGAACAGCCAGGATCGCTTCCACGGCAAGTGCCCGATGAAGTGGTGATGTAATGTCGGGGCCGGGCGGCGGCAGCGTGCCCGCCGTCCGGCCCTTTTTCTTGGTTGACTCCGCGTCGCCGGCCGGGGCAATTCCGGGATATGCCGTGTGGGGGCGGCGCCAGTCCATGCTGCTTTTTATCGAACAGTCCCTGAACGGGTTGCAATTCGGTCTGCTGCTGTTCCTGCTGGCGGCTGGCCTGACGCTTGTGTTCGGGATCATGGACTTCGTGAACCTCGCGCACGGTTCGCTTTACATGATCGGGGCGTATTTCGCCGCGACCTTCGCTGCGCTGACCGGCAGCTTCGTGTTCGCAATCGTCCTGGCGTTGGTGGCAACGCTGATCGTCGGCATGGCGATAGAGGTGGTCGCGCTGCGGCGTCTCTATGGCCGCGATCATCTCGACCATGTGCTCGCGACTTTCGGACTGATCCTGTTTTTCAACGAGATGGTGCGGCTGATCTGGGGGCCGGCGGGCCTCAGCCTTCCGCTGCCGGCCTGGCTGACCACCAATTTCGAGATTTTTCCCGGCGTCTTCTATCCGACTTACCGCATCTCGATGATCGTCGTGTCGCTGGCGGTGGCGCTTGCGCTGTATTTCGTCGTCATGCGCACCCGCGTTGGCATGCTGATCCGGGCCGGCGCATCCAAACGCGAGATGATCGGCGCGCTCGGCATCAACATCAAGCTGCTCTATACCTTCGTGTTCGGAATGGGCGCCGCGCTTGCGGGGCTTGCCGGCATGATGCAGGCGCCGATCCTGACGGTGCAGATCGGCATGGGCGAGAACATCCTGATCCTCGCCTTCGTGGTCATCATCATCGGCGGCATTGGCTCGATCCGCGGCGCCTTCCTGGCCTCGATCCTGGTCGGCATGATCGATACGGTCGGCCGCGCCTTCCTGCCGGACGTGCTGAAACTGTTTCTGTCCAACGCTGCCGCCTCCACCGCGGGGCCGGCCTTGTCTTCGATGCTGATCTATCTGGTGATGGCGGTGATCCTGGTGTGGCGTCCGGAAGGCCTGTTCCCGGCGGCCAGCAAATGACCCGCATGCTGACCGTCCGCAACGTGCTCGTCGGCGCGCTGATGATCTTCCTCGCGCTGATCCCGGTCTATTCGCAGATGACCGGTAACGTCTTCATCATGACGCTGTTCACGCGCATCGTGATCCTCGCGATCGCGGCGGTCAGCCTCAACCTGATCATGGGTTTCGGCGGCATGGTGAGCTTCGGCCACGCCGCCTATCTCGGCATCGCCGGCTATGCGGTCGGCATTCTCGCCCATGAGGGGATCAGTTCCGGCTTTCTGCAATGGCCGATCGCGCTGCTTGCCTGCGCACTGTTCGCGCTGATCACCGGCGCGCTGTCGCTGCGCACGCGTGGCGTCTATTTCATCATGATCACGCTCGCCTTCGCGCAGATGGTCTATTACATCGGCGTCAGCCTCGACCGCTACGGCGCCGACGACGGTCTCACCATTTACCGGCGCAGCGATTTCGCAGGCCTGATCAATCTCTCCAACCGGACGACCTTCTACTACGTCTGCTTCGTGTGCCTGGTCGGTACCTGCTACCTGGTCTGGCGCATCGTCAATTCGCGATTCGGCATGGTGATCCAGGGCGCGCGCTCGAACGATCGCCGCATGCGCGCGATCGGTTTTCCGACCTATCGCTATCGGTTGACCTGCTACGTTATCGCGGGCGTGATGTGCGGGCTCTCCGGCATCCTGCTCGCCAACCAGACCGACTTCGTCAGCCCGGCGATGATGCATTGGACCCGCTCCGGCGAGCTCATCGTCATGGCGGTGCTGGGCGGCATGGGGTCGGTGCTCGGGCCGGTGGTCGGGGCGGTGGCGCTGCTGGTGCTGGAAGAGACGCTGCCGCATCTGATCTCGGTCGTCGGGCAGTTCGTCACCGGCCAGCCCGTGATCGCGGCGAAAGAGTATTGGGCCCTGATCCTCGGGCCGATGCTGCTGCTGGTGGTGCTGTTCGCGCGCGGCGGCATCGACGGGTTTCTGGAGAAAATCCGCCGTGGCTGACACCCTGCTCGCCATCGAGGGGATCACCAAGCGCTTCGGCGGCGTGCTGGCCTCCGATGCGATCACGCTGTCCGTGCCGCAGGGCGAATTGCACGCGATCATCGGGCCGAACGGCGCCGGCAAGACCACGTTGATCGGGCAACTCACCGGCGAGATCATCCCGAACAGCGGCCGCATCCTGTTCGATGGCCGGGACATCACCACACTCCCGACCTACGAGCGCTCGATCATGGGGTTGGCGCGTTCGTTCCAGATCACGTCGCTGTTCCAGGATTTCACCGCGCTCGACAATGTCGCTTTCGCGGTGCAGGCGCATGCCGGCCACTCCTTTCATTTCTGGCGCGATGCGCGCAGCGAGCAGGAATTGCGTGCGCCGGCGCGTGCCGCGCTCGATCGCGTCGGACTTTCGCATCGCGCCGACACGCTGGTGTCCAGCATCAGCCATGGCGAGCACCGCCAGCTCGAAATCGCAATGGCGCTCGCTACCAATCCGCGCATGCTGCTGCTCGACGAGCCGATGGCCGGCCTCGGTCCCGAAGAATCGGCGCGCATGGTGGAGATGCTGCGTGGCCTCAAGGGCGATTACACCATCCTGCTGGTCGAGCACGACATGGAGGCGGTGTTCGCGCTCGCCGACCGTATCACGGTGCTGGTCTATGGCCGCGTCATCGCCACCGGCGCGCCGGACGATATCCGCGCCAATGCGCAGGTGCGCGAGGCCTATCTCGGCGATGCGGAGGTGGCGCATGGCTAGTCAAGATCTGGCTGAGGCAATCCTCCAACTCGACGGCGTCGAGACCTGCTATGGCCAGAGCCAGGTGTTGTTCGGCGTGTCGTTCGCGATCAAGCCCGGCGAGATGGTGACGCTCATGGGCCGCAACGGCATGGGCAAGACCACCAGCGTGCGCTCGATCATGGGGCTGACCATGGCGCGCGCCGGTTCGATCAAATTCATGGGCGAGGAAATCCGCGGCCTCCCAGCCTTCCGTATCGCGCAGCGCGGCATCGGCCTGGTGCCGGAAGGCCGGCAGATCTTCCCCAATCTCACCGTGCGCGAGAATCTTGTCGCCACGGCGGTCTCCCGCGACGGCGGCGAATGGACCCTGGACCGGGTGTACGAGCTGTTTCCGCGTCTTGCCGAACGTTCGACCAGCATGGGCAACCAGTTGTCCGGCGGCGAGCAGCAGATGCTGGCCGTCGGCCGCGCGCTGATGACCAATCCGCGTTTGCTCATCCTCGACGAGGCGACCGAGGGCCTCGCACCTTTGATCCGTCAGGAAATCTGGAATTGCCTGGCGCGGCTCAAGCAGTCCGGCCTGTCGGTGATGGTGATCGACAAGAATGTCGGCGCGCTGATCAAGGTCGCCGACCGGCATTTCATGATCGAACGCGGCAAGATCGTGTGGTCGGGTTTGTCGGCCGAGCTTGCCGCCAACACCGATGTGCAGCATCGGTATCTGGGGGTTTAGCGCCAAACTTGCCGCTTGCTCGCGTTCCCCTCTCCCACAAGGGGAGAGGGGAAGAGAGTTCGGCGCGCGTTCCGCTTACTCCGCCGGCTGGATGCTCGGCGATGGCGGCGGACGCCGCTTGATGAAGGTCGGCACGCCGCCGCCGAAGCGGTGATGCAGCCGGTCGAGCCACAGATAGATCACCGGCGTCGTGTAGAGTGTCAGAATCTGCGACACCAGCAGGCCGCCGATGATGGTGATGCCGAGCGGACGGCGCAGTTCCGAGCCCGGACCGGTGGCCAGGATGAGCGGCAGCGCGCCGAGCATGGCGGCGAGCGTCGTCATCAGGATCGGACGGAAGCGCGCGAGGCAGGCTTCATGAATCGCCTGTTTCGGCGACAGCCCGCGCATGCGCTCCGCTTCGAGCGCAAAATCCACCATCATGATGCCGTTCTTCTTGACGATGCCGATCAGCAGGATGATGCCGATCAGCGCCACGATCGACAGGTCGTAGCCGGTCAGGATCAGCGCGATCAGCGCCCCAGCCCGGCCGAGGGCAGGGTCGACAGGATGGTCAGCGGGTGGATCAGGCTCTCGTACAGAA
>JAEZBA010000319.1 GCA_023430245.1 Pseudomonadota bacterium | reverse complement strand
CGATAGGCGAGCAACGCGGCCAGATGATCGATCAGATTCGCGCCGACGCCGGCCGCCTCGTGCACCACGGAGACGCCGATCGATTGCAGATGCGCACCGGGGCCGATGCCGGAGAGTTGCAGCAATTGCGGCGAGTTCACCGCACCGCTGCAGACAATCACCTCGCGCAATGCCCGCGCCGTCATCGTGACGCCGCCGCGCTCGTATTCGACGCCCGTGGCGCGTCGTCCTTCGAACAGAATGCGCCGCGCCAACGCTCCTGTTTCCACCCGCAGGTGGGCGCGCCGCCGCGCCGGCCGCAGGAAGGCGCGCGCCGTGGACTGGCGGATACGCACGCGCCGGCTCATCTGCGAATAGCCGACACCTTCCGGCTGCGATCCGTTGAGATCGGGCGTGAACGGCACGCCGGCCTCCACCGCTGCCTTCACGAAGCGATGCGTCAGCGGCACGATGGTCCGATAATCCTCCACCGCCATCTCGCCGTCGCGACCGCGATGCGCGTCCTCGCCACCGATCCGCCGCTCCGACTTCCGGAAGAACGGCAGCACGTCTGACGAACTCCAGCCGGTACAGCCCATCTGCGCCCAGCCGTCATAATCGGCAGGATGTCCGCGCAGATACAGCATGCCGTTGATTGCACTCGATCCGCCGAGCACCTTGCCACGCGGCCAGCCGAGCGCGCGATTGCCGATGCCGGGCTCCGGCTCCGCTGTGTAGTTCCAGTTGACCACCGGATGACGAAGCAGCGTCACCATGCCGGCCGGGATGTGGATCATCGGCCGCCAGTCGCTCGGGCCGGCTTCGAGCAGCAGCACGCGATAGCCATCTTCGGACAGCCGGGCGGCGACAACGCAGCCCGCGGAGCCTGCGCCGACCACGATGAAATCAGCTTCGGCGGTTTGCATGGCCTCATTCCAGAAAAGCGAAAGGGCGGGGCCACTCGGACCCCGCCCTCTATCGAGAGACCTCTACCGGTCGAACCAGACTTCCGACATGTCGAGATTGAGTACGGTGGTGGGAGCAAGCTTCCAGCCCTTGAACTCCTTCACCGCCGCGGTTGCGCGGTTGTTGCCGAACAGCGGGATGTTGTAGCCCTGCTCCATCAGCCGCTCGAGGAATTGCCGCACCACCTTCTTGCGTTCGGCCGGATCCTGGATATCCGCCTGCTTGTTGAACAGCTCCACCAGCACCTTGTCGTCTGCGCCGGAGTAGTTGTTCGGGCTGCCGGGAATGAACTTCACCAGCACCTCGTTCGGATCGACGCTGACCGTGTTGTTGAAGTCGATCGCGACGTCATAATTGCCGCTGGTGAGCGCCGCGAAATAGGGCGGCGTCTCGGCCGGGATCTGGTCGACCTCGATGCCGATCTGCCGCCACTGGTCCATGATGAAGATGCCGAGCGGCTGCCACGGCAGGCGGACATTGCGATTGAGCAGTGTGAGCTTCAGATTCGGCACGCCCGCTTCCTTGAGCAGCCTCTTGGCCTCCTCCTGCCGCTGCTTGATATCGTTGGAGCCGAAGCCCGGGAGCTTTTCCATCTCCTCCTTGGAATAGGCGACCGGGCTTGCCGGCGGTACGAACACCGTCGGGAATTCCAGCGTCGCGAGCTTGGACAGGCTCGGAATGCCACCTTGCCGGTCGATGGCGAGGCTCAACGCCTTGCGAACGCGCGGATCGTTGAATGGCGGCTTCTTGACATTCACCGTCAGGAAGTTGGTGATGTTGAACGAATTTTCGTGGATGACGACGGCGTCGCCGCGCAGGTTCTTCAGGCGTGTGCGATCCGGCGGCGCCACCATGAACAGCAACGCGTCGACCTGATCGCCGGCCAGCGCGTTGACGACGCCGGGACCGTTGATGAAGAAGCCGCGGATTCCGTCGAGATAAGGCTTGCCCTTCTGGAAGTAATTGTCGAAGCGCTTCGCCGACCAGTGCGACCCTTTCGCATATTCCTCGAACACGAACGGGCCGGTCCCCATCACATTGGTCTCGTAGAACTTCTGGTTCTCTTCCAGCTTCTTCGCCGAATACACGCAGTTCCACGGATTGGCGAACATGTAGAGCGCCGCCGGGTTGACGTGCTTGAGCTTGAACACGACGGTGTCGGCCGACGGTGTCTCGATCGAGTCGATGCTGGAGAATTGTCCACGGCGCGCCGATGTAATGCCTTGCGGCGGATTGCGCAGGCGATCGAAGGTCGCCTTGATGTCGGCCGACGACAATTCACTGCCGTCATGGAATTTGACGCCCGGCTTCATCTTGAACGTATAGGTGAGCCGGTCGGGTGAGACCGTCCAGGACTCGGCGAGATCGCCGATAATCTTGGAATAGTCGTTGATGTCGTATTTCAGCAGCGTCGAATAATGCGGTGCCAGCACCTGCAGCGCAAACGACGTTGCTGCGGAATGGCAATCGAAGTTCGCGGGCTCGCCTTCGATGACATGCCGCAACACGCCGCCACGCTTCGGTGTTTCGGCGACGGCTGCGGTTGCAAAACTGCCCGCGATAAACATGCAGGCAAGACCTTGCGCAATCCGAGTGATTGATCGCATCAGAACCTCCCTTGTCGTGCAATCGTTGCTTTGCGCATCCGATTGCCGTTCCGTTTATCGGAACCTCTTTCCTTACAGTGGAGTCTAACCGCCACACGTCCGGCGTCAATGCAAACCGCAGCGCATCAGCGCTCTTCGATTTGGCGCAAAATTACGGGCTACCGGGGGCTTTGCACGAAAGCCGTGCCATCGTGAGAAGATCGTCCTGAGGGACTATCCGCGTGAGCGGTCGGGCGGAAGCATGGTTAAAACCGACGAGGCGGTAGCGAGGACTGCATCATCCGCTTCAGCACGCAGACTGGCACGCGCGAAGCCGTTGCGACGGCCGATCCGGTCGATCTCGCCCTCCGCCAGCAGCCGGCCCGTCTTGACCGCCGCAAGAAACGAGACGGTCAGGCTCGCGGTGGCGAAATGTACGTCGTCGTCGAGCGTGGTCATGATCGCTGCGGCCATCGCGAAATCTAGCATCGCCGATACCGCGCCGCCCTGCACCACGCTGGCGCCCTGCATGAACAGCGGCGCAGGCTCGAACCGCAGCAGAACGCGGCCGCTTCCGGCGGAGATGATGGTGGTGCCGAGCGCCAGCAGAAGCGGCGATGAGTCGAACGCCAGCGGCACGTCAGGACTGGCGAGAAATTCGCGGATTCGCGCCCGGTCGGGGTTGAGTGCCGTCATGCCGCTCGCTTCGGTCAGTCGATCTCGATGCAGACCTTGCCAACGTGATTGCCACCCTGCAACCAGGTCAGGGCTTCGGGAAGCTGCTCCAGCGGAAACACCTTGTCCACCACCGGCTTGATGCCGTGATGGCCGATCGCACGCAGCATGTCGGCAAATTGCCGCCGGTTGCCGAGCGCGACACCGATCACATTGAGCATATTCATGGTGATCAGTGGCAGCGGGAAGTCCAGCGAAGGGCCGGCGACCACGCCGATCACGGCAATCGTCCCACCAAGTCGGGACGCGCGGATGGATTGCTTGATCGTGCCGGCGCCGCCGACCTCGACCACCAGATCAACACCGCGCCCGCCATTGAGCTTGCGCGCGGTCTTGCCCCATTCGGC
>JAEZBA010000260.1 GCA_023430245.1 Pseudomonadota bacterium | reverse complement strand
CGTTACTGCCGGTCTTGTGCTCGGGCGCGTAATTCCACGCGGTGATGATGCCGAGCGAGGCATCGCCCATGCTCTTCAGCGCCGTCTCCGCTGTGACTTCACCCGTGCCGAGCACCTTGATCTTGCTGGCATCAAGCCCGCGTTCGGCTAGCGCCTTGGCAAATGCCGCTGGCTGCGCACCGGCCGGCACGAACAGGAAGATCGCTTCCGGGTTCAGATCCTTGGCGCGCTGCACGAAGGCCGAGAAATCCGGGTTGGCGACCGGGAAACGCACCGAGCCGAGAATTTCGCCGCCCGCATCCTTGAACGCGCGCTGGAAGCCGCCTTCCGCATCGTGGCCCGGACCGAAATCCGACACCATGGTGTAAACCCTCTTCACGCCGTTCTTCGCGGCCCAGGCGCCGAGCGTTTCGGCGGCCTGCGGCAGCGTGATCGAGGTGCGCGCCATGTAGGGCGACTTGGTGGTGATGATCGAGGTGCCGGCATTCATCACCACCATGAATTTCTTTGCCGATGCCGATACGTCGGCCGCGGCCAGCGCGTTCGGCGTCAGCACGAAGCCCGCGAGGATATCGACGCCGTCGCGCACCACCAGTTCCTGCGCCAGCCGCTTCGCCACATCGGGTGCGACCCCGCCGGTATCCTTGCGGATGAATTCGACCTTCTTGCCGGCCACCATGTCACCATGCCGCTTCATGAACAGCTTGATGCCATTGTCCATCTGCGCGGCGGTATCCGCGAACTGGCCCGAATATGGCATGATCAGGCCGATCTTGACGGTGTCCTGCGCGTGCGCCGCACCGGCGATTGCGACCGCAGCCGCAAATCCGAGCGCGCCTGTCAATTTTCGCATGTTGTCCTCCCTGGATGCGATCTGTTCCGGTCGCGGTTGCCTTTTGTTTTCGTTTCTGATTGACAGCCAAAAACAAGCTGGTCAGCTTGGATATTGCTCCCGTCGATATCGCAAATCAATAGCGGCTTTGTTGTTCATGCTTTGGCGCGAAAGCCGCCTGCTCCGGAAACGCCCATGCAACGTTCGGTCACGAAAATCCTCACCACCCATGTCGGCAGCCTGCCCGGCCGTGGCGAATCCGGCCACGACACGCCGGACGTCGCTGCCATCCGCGACATTGTTGCGGCGCAGCAGGATGCTGGGCTCGACATTGTCAACGAGGGCGAATTCACCAAGGGCGGCGACTGGCTGAGCTTCATCGACGGCCGGCTCGGCGGGTTTGAGAGCGCGCCCGCCACCGGTGCGCCGCTGCTGTTTCAGGGCAAGGACCGCGAGACCTTCGCCGACTTCTACAAATACGCCGCCGAGCGCGGCACGCTGTTCTATGTCACCAAGGACAAGCCGGCGGTAAAGCGCATCTATTGGGAATGCACCGGACCGATCAGCTATACCGGACACGCCGCGATGCATCGCGAGATCGAATTGTTCAAGGCCGCCTTGCCGGCCGGCCACACGGCGGACACGTTCCTGACCACCACCGCGCCCGCAAGTCTCGAGCCTTACCACACCAACAAATATTACAAGACCACCGAGGACTTCCTGTTCGCCTTCGCCGACGCCATGCGCGTCGAATACGAGATGATCGCCGATGCCGGTTTCCTGGTTCAGGTCGACGATGCTTGGCTCGCCGCTTTGTGGGAGCGCATTGGCATCGGCATGGGTCTCGAGGCTTTCCGCAAGTACTGCATGCTGCGGGTGGATGCGCTCAACCACGCGCTGCGCAACATCCCCGAAGACCGCATCCGCTATCACCTGTGCTGGGGCAGCTGGCACGGGCCGCACGCGTTCGATATCCCGCTGCGCGACATTGTCGACATCCTGTTGCGGGTGAAGGCGCAAGCCTATCTGATCGAAGGCGCCAATGCGCGCCACGAGCACGAATACCATGTCTGGGAAGACGTGACGCTTCCCGAGGGCAAGATCCTCATCCCTGGCGTGGTCGCGCATGCCACCGACACCATCGAGCATCCCGAACTGGTCAGCGAGCGGATCCAGCGTTACGCGAAGCTGGTCGGCAAGGAGAATGTGATCGCCGGCACCGATTGCGGCTTCGGCGAGCGCACCCATCCGCAGATTGCATGGGCGAAGCTCCGTGCGCTGTCGGAGGGCGCGGCGCTCGCAACCAAGGCGCTGAGGTTCGCGTAACCCGGGTGAGCGCAGCGATACCCGGGGCATAGCCCCCGCATGTCGCTTCGCTCATGCGGGCTACTCGCGGCCTCGCCTCATCCGCCCTACATAGCTACGCACCTCAAACGCGGAACACACTCATGTCGATTTCGATGTACCAGGCCTCCGTCCCCGTCTTCCTGCACGGGCTCGGCACCCTCACCCATCTTCTGCGCAAGGGCGAAGCGCATGCGAGCGAGACCGGCGCCGACCCCGCATCCTATGTGGAGGCCAGGCTCGCACCGGACATGCTGACGCTCGCCGGTCAGATCCAGCGCGCCAGCGATACCTCGAAATTCGCAATCGAGCGGCTGAGCGGCGTTGCGTCGCCAAAGCTTGAGGACAGCGAGAAAACCGTCGCCGAACTTCTGGCGCGCATCGAGCGCACCACAGCTTACATCGGCTCGATCCAGGAGGCGCAGATCGACGGCACCGAAACCAAGCGCATCGAGCTCAAGCTGCGCGATTTCAACCCGGTCTTCACCGGCGCCTCGTATCTGCTCAGCTTCGCGGTGCCGAACTTCTATTTCCACGTCACGACGGCCTACGACATCCTGCGCCACAAGGGCGTGCCGCTGGCAAAACTCGATTATCTGCGGCTGAAAGGCTAGCCGCATCGCACGGGGCCGACACACGACGTGCGCCGGCCGCCGCCATGTCACGTTGGGCGAAGGATCAGCTGCGTTTGCAGGTCGAGATGCCGACCACGGAATAGGCCGGACAATTGCCGATCAGGGCGGTCACGATCGGGATCGCGCCAACCCAGCCGACCCAGTTCCAGCCCACATTCGGAAACCCGATCGGAATCGCAAAGCAGATCAGCGCGATGCCGACGATCAGCCGAAGCCCTCGATCAAGCCCACCCATATTCACGGTCATTCGACACCCCTCATCACATGCAAATTATAGCACATGATGAGGGATCGAAGCGTCGGCCGGATTGAGCTGCATCAACCGCAGCAGCAATTACCAGCGATAGCCGTAGCGGGCCGGGCGGTAACCGTAGCCGTAGCGCGGCGCATAATACGGCGCATAAGCGCGTTGCGCGTAATAGCCATAATTGCCGTAATAGCGAGCCGCGGGCACGTAGTAGCGCGGGTATCCGTAATAATAGGCCGGCTGATAGCCGCTAAAATAGGCTGGCTGGTAGGGCCCATAGCCGCTGTAATAGGCCGGAGCGGCGGTCGAGATCGCCGCGCCCGCGACCAGGCCGGCGGCGACACCCGCGCCGACCCAGCAACCGCTGCCACAACCGGCATCGGCGCGCGTTGGTGCGGCGATGGTCGCAGCCGCGATCGACCCGGCAGCGACGAGGGTCAACACAATCTTGCGCATGGTACTCTCCTCAACATGCGGGAACGGCCGGTCTGAAGACAGGCTCCTGCACGGAGCGGTAACATGCGCGGCGTCGACGAGTTCTGAACGGCGTTCACACTTTCACGAATGAAGGTGAACAAATCCCAGCATCCCGGCATCGATCGCCACCGCCGGGGCGGCGGCGATCCGTTCCTGCGGCGGCGCGATTACTTCGAAAGAGCGCCGAGCGAGAATGCGCTGAGCAACACCGGCCCGGGCTTCAGTTTGATCTGATCGAACCACCGGCTGAATACGGTGAAGATCAGGCCCGAGCCGTACACCTCGGCCAGCGCCGAATTCACCGCCAGCCGGAGCGCCCAGTCGCCGCGCGGCAGCGCGATGCCGTAAGGCTCGAACGACAGGTCGTCGGGCAGCATTGTCAGCGCCTTGGCATCCTGAAAGCGAGCGCCGACCAGCAGCAGCTTGTCGCTGGCATAGCCGTCGACCTCGCCTTTCTCGAGCGCGGCGATGCCGGCGTCGCGATCCTTCACCGGAACCAGCGTAACCTTCAGCTTGCCTTGCTTGGCCAGTCCGGCCAGCGCGGCTTCGTTGGTGGTTCCGGCAGCGACTGCGATCTTCTGCCCGTTCAGGTCTTCGGCCTTGGTGACGCCGGCAGCGGTGCGCATTACGATCCCGGTGCTCTCAACAAACGTGACGGACGAGAAGTCGACTTGCTGCATGCGCGACAGCGTCATGGTCGAGGAGCCGCATTCCATGTCGGCCTTGCCCTGCGCCACCATGTCGAAGCGGTTTTGGGTCGTGACCTCGACCCACTCGATCTTGAGCGGCGTGTTGAGGGACTTGCCGATCCATTCCGCCGCCAGCCGGCACAGGTCGATAGTGTAGCCCGCTGGCTCCTTGGCCTGCTGGTTGAAGAATGAGAATGGCGTTGCCGCGGCTCGATATCCGATCTTGATGGTCTTGGAATCCGCGATCCGCTTGAGGCGGCTGTCGGCGGGTGTCTGGCCAGCCGCAAGCGAGGCGGTCAGGATCAGGGCAACAGAGGCAATCACGGCACGCAGCATCAGAATACTCCCTCGGGAAATGTGAGCCCGCAGGTTACCGGGTCGCGATGGAACCGGCGCGACCGCCAGAACCGGAACGATCCCTCGCTGCGCCGCGTTCACGGGCAGACAGAACCCACATGGACGCGAGGATCTTATGAAGCGCACCCTCCTTTCCGCCGCGGTCGCGTCGGCCGCGATGCTCACCGCGGCACAGGCGCAGACCATCGGGACCGCCACCACCGACCTCAATCTCCGCTCCGGTCCCGATCCACAATTCCCCGTGATCGGCATGATCCGGGAAAACCAGCGCGCGAACGTGCTGGGATGTATCGAAGGTAGCCGCTGGTGCCAGGTCGATGTGCGCGGGCGCACCGGCTGGGCCTATTCGCAATACCTGACCATGTCGGGCGATATCGCCGCCGTCCTGCCGGTGCCTGAACTGGAAGTGGATGTTGCCGCACGACCGGTCGTTACCGCACCGCCGCCGGCTGTCGCCTATCGAGCCCAAGCGCCGGCGCCCGTTTATCAGGCGCCCGGGCCGGTCGTGGCCTATGGTGCACCGCCTGTGACGTATCAGTCGCCCGCCTATCAGCCGCCAGCCACTGTTTATCGCGCGCCGGGACCAATCGTGAGCTATCGCGCTCCTGCAACGACCGTTGTCGAGACCACCGGTGTAGCGGCGCGCGAGATCTCCGGATCATTCATCGCACCGCGCGAGACGATCTACGCCTCGACCACTCCGCCGCCGGCCTATATCCCCCCGCCGGCCGTGCGCAGCTATCTCACCGATAATCCGCTCGACCCGGTCTACATCGCAGGCAACCTTGAAATCGATGCGGGGCTGCCCGACGACATCGACCTGTGGCCGGTGCCGAACTCGCGTTATCGCTACACTTACGTGAATGACTACCCGGTGCTGGTCGACCCCGCTACCCGGCGCATCGTTTATGTCGCGCGTTGAACAGCGGTCGCGATCTAAGCAGAGAAGAAGAACGGAAATGTCATGGCCGGCAAACCCGGCCATGACTTATGCCGGCGATGACTGCGTGTTGGCTCTCGCTATTGAGGACGGCAGCTTCTGGCTTCGAAATTCAGCGTCAGCGCGCGATCGGCGGCAACAACCGTGACGGAGGGCTTCTCGCTATAGATTGTGCCGCATTCCCGGCAATGAAACGAGCGCCGGCCCGGATGGCCGGCAAGCTTGGCGCGGAACGCCGTCATCGGCTTCGCGCAACCGGGACAGGCGGGATGTGGGACGTTCGACATGTGTCCTCAATAAAGTTTGGTGACCGCAAACGTATTGATGAAAATCAAATCGATTTCCCACTGCGAGCTGCATTCCATCAGCATTTAGACAATTCCTTATCACGCAATCGCGCCCCCCAGCACCCCCGACCAGGGTGTATTGCGTCCATTGTATTCCGGAGTTCCTTCCGGACCTTCCTCACACATGAGGGCTGTCATGACACGCATCATGCTATCCGCCGCCATTTTTTCCCTGGCGCTGGCCGGCGCCGCGCATGCGCAAACCATCGGCACCGCCACCACCGGTCTTAACATCCGTTCCGGCCCCGGCCCCGAGCAACCGGTGATCGGCTATATGAAAGCCCGGCAGCGAGCGCAGATCCTCGGCTGCGTCGAGGGCAGCCTTTGGTGTCAGGTACAGTTCAGGGGCATTGAGGGCTGGGCTTATTCGCAATACATGTCACTGCAGGCCGGAGGCGGTCGCATTGTCGTGCGCGAGCCGGTGACGGTCGCTTACGGGTATGCGCCCTCGTACCGGCCCGACATCGCGCCGCCCTTGCCGGTCGCGCCGATCGCTGAAGCGATTACCAGCGGGGCACGCGCCATCGGCGCAAGCGAGCCTGTCGTCTACGCTTCGACCTACGCGCCGCCGCCGCCGCGTGCCGTCGGCACCTATGTGACCAACAATGCGATCAATGCTTTCGCGTATGACGGCCGTGTCGTGGTCGGCGCGGGTCTGCCGCAGACGGTGGTGCTGAACAACGTACCGGACTATCGCTATCAGTATGTCTATCTGAACAATACGCCGGTGCTGGTCGATCCGGCGACGCGCCGGATCGTCTACGTGTTCCGCTGACGGTCGCTCTCGGCGCCAGGCGAAGCCATGCCGGCGGATGGCATGCCCATCGCCGCGAATGGACCCGGACGCTCCGGGTCCATTTTTTTGCGCCAATGACGTTGCGGCACGCCCGACATCGCCAGCTTTGAC
>JAEZBA010000254.1 GCA_023430245.1 Pseudomonadota bacterium | reverse complement strand
TCTTCGGACGCGCCCTTCTTTATTTGTGCCGGCGGAAGCCGCTGGCCGCGCCTCGTCTGGTCCGCCCTACTCCACCCGCACGTTCATCGCGCGGGCGACATCGCCCCACAATTTGAGCTCGTCACGGGTGCGGCGCCCCAGTTCCTCCGGCGTGTCGGCCACGACCGGCAATCCGAGATCGAACAGCTTCTTTTTCACTTCCGGCGTGTTCAGCGCGAACACCAGTTCGCGGTTGAGCACATCGATCGCAGCTTTCGGCGTACCGGCCGGAGCATAGAAGGCAAGCCACGACGTCGCTTCGAATCCCGGCACCGTCTCGGCGATCGCCTGAATGTCCGGCTGGCCGGCGAACCGCTCCTTCTCGCCGATACCGATGATCCGCAGCAATCCGCCCTTATGCTGTCCGAGCGTCGAAGAGATCGTCGCGATCACCGCCTGGACATGTCCGCCCATGGCGTCGTTCACCGCCGGGCCGCCGCCCTTGTAGGGCACATGGATCAAATCGGTCCCGGCCTCGCGGTTGAGAAGCAAGCCGGCCATATGCTGCGGACTGCCGATGCCGGCGGTGCCGTAATGCACCGTCTTCGGGTTGGCTTTCACATAGGCGATGAACTCGGCGACATTGTTCGCCGGCACCTTCGGGTTGATGGCAATTCCGAGAATGCCGCGAATGGCGGTCGTGAGCGGCGCGAAATCCTTCAGCGGGTCGAACGGCATAGTCTGCACATTCGGCACGATCGTCATCAGCGCATTGGTGGTGAGCAGGATGGTGTAGCCGTCCGGCGCCGCGCGGGCGACCGCCAGCGTGCCGATGCTGCCGTTGCCGCCGGGTTTGTTCTCGATCACGATCGGCTGCTTCAGTCGCTCCTGCATGATCGGCTGCACCATGCGCGCCACCTGTTCGGTCGACGCCCCCGGCGGATAAGGCAGCACGATGGTGATCGGACGCGTCGGAAAGTCCTGCGCGCTTGCCGCAAATGTTGCGGCGGACATCACGACAGCGGAAACGATTGCACGCAATGCGGCAGAGACCATGACCGTCCTCCCCATGCAGCCGCCGGGACGGCCGCTATTTTTCGCTACGGCGTAAAATTTGCCGGTTCTGCGAAGCGTAGTGGAGGGTCGCCGCAACGGTCAAGCGGGCGCCGCACCCGCTTGGTCGCACGGGCGTCACAACGACAAAGAGCCGGACGGATGTCGATCCGGCCGGCTCTTGGTCGCGATCTATCTGCGCGAACGCAAGGCGTGGGTTATTGCTGCCGCCGCTGCTGCTGCGTCGCCGGACGGCCGCCGCCGAAGATGATGCGGGACGGATTCTCGTCGAAATTGCGCACCGCGCGATCGACCGTATTCAGCGTGCGGCGGCCGTCGACGATCAGCCCTTCCAGCCGCTTGTCGAGATATTCCGCAAGCGTCTTGAAGGCGCGCACAGCTTCCGGAACGTCGCCCTTGTCCGCGGTAAGGTTCTCGAAATTGCCGAGCACCCGGTCGGCACCGGCAAGAATGCCGTCGACCTTCTCCGAATTCTTCGCCAGCGCGTCGGTGAAGGATTCGATGTTCTTCACCGATTTCGACAGCGAGTCCGAATTCTTCGCCAGCATATCGGTGAAGGTCTCGATGTTCTTCAGCGAGTTCTTCAGCGCCTGCTGGTTTTCCAAAAGCACCGTGTCGATCCGCCGCGCGACATCGCGCGCCGCCGCCATCATGTCCTGCGACGCGCTCGACCCCGCAGTCAGAAGCGGCACGTCTCCGAGCGTCGCGGTGACCGGTCCCGCAGTCGAGGATCCGCCACGCAGCGCCAGCACCGAAATGCCGGTCAGCCCCTGGGAATCGAGCGACACCTCGGTGTCGGCGCGTACCGGCGTCGTGGTGTCGATCGAAATCGTCGCGACCGAGTTTTTCGGATCCTTCGGGTCGAGCGACAGTGCGGTCACCTCGCCGACGCGGATGCCGTTGAAGGTCACCGACGCGCCGGACCGCAAGCCGCCGATCGGACCCTGGAACATGACGTTATAGGTCGTGCGTTCGCCGGTGCCGCCGACATGGTGGAACCAGTACACGAAGCCGAACGCACCCAGGATGACCGCGAGCGTGAAGCAGCCGATCAGGATGTAATTTGCCCGGGTTTCCATACGCCAACCTCACATCGTTGAGCCGACGCGGCCACGTTTGCCGCGGAAGTAAGCCTTCAGCCACGGATGTTCCGAGGCCAGCATTGTCGACATCGGCCCTGCAGCAATCACCCTGCCGTCGGCCAGAACAGCGATCCGGTCGCAGACGGAATGCAGGGAGTCGAGGTCATGAGTTACCATGAAAACGGTGAGCCCCAAAGTGCGCTGCAACGTCCTGATCAGGTTATCGAATTCGCCGGCGCTGATCGGGTCGAGGCCGGATGTCGGCTCGTCCAGAAAGACGATCGCTGGATCGAGCGCGAGCGCGCGCGCCAGCGCCACGCGCTTGATCATGCCGCCCGAGAGTTCAGACGGCATCTTGTTCAAGGCTTCCGGCGGCAGGCCCACCATTTTGAGCTTGGCGGCGGCGACCTCGTCGAGCAGGCGCGGCGACAGGTCGAGATATTCGCGCATCGGGAATTGCACGTTCTGACGCACCGTCAGCGCCGAGAACAGCGCGCCGTGCTGGAACAGAATGCCCCAATGGCGTTCGATCAATTGCTCGCGCAATTCCTTGGCCTTGGAGAATTCCTGTCCGAACACTTCGATGGTGCCGGAGGTCGGCTGGATGAGGCCGATCATGGTCCGCAGCAGCACCGACTTGCCGGCGCCGGAAGCGCCGACAAAGCCCAGCACCTCGCCGCGCTTGACGTCGAAGTTGACGCCTTTCAGCACATGCTGGCGCCGGAATTTGACCTGCAGATTGCGGACCCGCAGCGCGATGTCCTGCGAAATGTCGAGTTGCGGCTCCGGACCGTCGTCGAACAGCGACAGGATATCGAAGCCGGTATCTGACATCGACATGGTTCCTCCCGCCTATTTGTCGATCGCAGCGAAGAACACGGCGAAGATGCCGTCCAGCACGATCACCAGGAAGATCGCCTGCACCACCGCCGCCGTGGTCTGGGCGCCGAGCGATTCCGCCGATCCCTTGGTCTCCAGCCCGCGCACGCAGGCGACGATGCCGATCACCATCGCCATGAACGGCGCCTTGATCATGCCGACCATGAAGTGATTGAGCGAGATCACTTCGCGCAGCCGCTGCAGAAACACTTCCGGCTGGATCCCGCCATAGAGCGAGGCGACCAGTCCCGCACCGTACAGCGCCGACATTTCCCCGAGAAAGGTCAGGATCGGAACCGCGATCACCAGCGCCAGGATGCGCGGCAGCACCAGCACGCTGATCGGGTCGAAGCCCATGGTCTGCAGCGCGTCGATCTCCTCGCGCATCTTCATCGAGCCAAGTTCGGCGGTGTAGGCCGAGCCCGACCGGCCGGCGACCATGATGCAGACGATCAGCACGCCGACTTCGCGCAGCACCAGGATGCCAACCATGTCGACGACGAAGATATCCGCGCCGAAGCGCCGGAAATGGAAGATGCCCTGCTGCGCCAGAATGGCGCCGATCAGGAAGGTGATCAGCAGGATGATCGGCACCGCACGCCATCCGACCAGGTCGATCTGGTTCACCAGCGAGGTGAAGCGGAAGGTGCGCGGCCGCCAGAATATCCGCAGGAATGCGAATGCGACGGCGCCGAGCATCTGCACGAACAGGACGGCCGACGTGCCGACCTCGGCGATATTCTCGCCAACGGTCGCCAGCCAGTCGGTCACGCTCTTGCGCCTGATGCGCTCCGGATCGGGCAGTTCCGTGGTCTGATGGACGGTCTCGACGATGGTGCGGAACTGGTCGGCGAGATTGACCACATCGGTCGACGCGCCCTGTTCGCGCGACCCGCGCAACAGCCGCTCCAGCAGCCAGGCGCCATACGTGTCGAGCTTGGCGACGTCCTGCATGTTGACGCGAACGAACTTGATCGGGGTCTTCGGCGGCAATGCCGCTGCCATGACCAGCCGCTCGAGATCGTTCGCACGATCGGCGGTCCAGTCGCCCCCCGCCAAAAGGTCCAGCCGGTCGCCGTTTACCGTCGCGGCGAGCAACGCTTCAGAACTCATCGCACTCCCCGCCCCGCAAGCCCCGGACGGCTCCAGGCAGCCTCGCATCGCGGCCCCGCGTCAGCCGCCCCTTGCGCCACCTTGAGAAAAACCGCATTTCCGTCACATACTTAACAGAGCGCCTCCGGCTGTCGAGAGACGTTAACAAAGCCTTAAACACATGGTTAACCCTGCCGGGCCGCGGCTCACAATCAGCATCGAAACCTGGCCCATCGCGGGACACTTTACCATCAGCCGCGGCGCCAAGACCGAAGCCAGGGTGGTGGTCGCGGAACTTTCTCAGAACGGCCTGCGCGGGCGCGGCGAGTGTGTGCCCTATGCGCGCTACGGAGAAAGCCCCGAGAACGTCGCAGCGACGCTCGAGCACGTTGTCCAAAGCGTGGCGGACGGGCTGACCCGCGACGATCTGCAGCGCACCATGCCCGCCGGGGCCGCCCGCAACGCACTCGATTGCGCGTTCTGGGATCTGGCCACCAAACGCACCGGTCAGCCGGTCCATGCCCTGGCCGGATTGCCGCAGCCGCATCCGCTGACAACGGCTTTCACGATCTCGCTCGGCACGCCCGAAGCGATGGCGCGCGCAGCGCGTGATGCCGATGCGCGCCCGCTGCTGAAAATCAAGCTCGGCGCCGATGGCGATCCCGAGCGGATCGCCGCCATCCGCGATGCGGTGCCAAAGACGGAACTCATCGTCGATGCCAATGAAGGATGGCGCCCGGACAATCTGGCCGACAATCTCGCCGCCTGTGCGAAGGCCGGTGTCACGCTGGTGGAACAGCCGCTACCGGCGGATGCCGACGAGCCGTTGCGCTCCATCGCCCGCCCGGTTCCGGTCTGCGCCGACGAGAGCGCGCATGATCGCGCCTCGCTCGCAGGGCTGATCGGCAAATACGACGCCGTCAACATCAAGCTCGACAAGACCGGCGGGCTGACCGAAGCGCTCGCCATGGCCGCGGAAGCGCGGCGGCTGGGGCTCGACATCATGGCCGGCTGCATGGTCGCGACCTCGCTGTCGATGGCACCCGCCATGCTGATCGCGCAGACCGCGCGCGTCGTCGATCTCGATGGACCGTTGCTGCTCGCCCGCGACCGCCCGGACGGACTCGTCTATGAAGGCAGCGTGGTGTATCCCCCCTCGCCTGCGCTTTGGGGATGAGAGTGCAACTTTCCTGACGGTAGATTGGAACCACTGCCGCGGTGAGGAGTTTGTGCGTCACGCGTCGGTGTTTGGACCGGCAAAGACCGGGGGAGCCGGTTTCATACTAAGACGGGAGGGACTCGCCAGCCATGCTGGACCCCCGGAATTCGCCTGCCGATGTCGAACCGCCGCCTGACGCGGAACTTCCAGCAGCCAGTCCGACACAACAGCCTGATGGCGCACTGGCGCGGCGCGCGCGCGAGCAGGAAGCCCTGTTCCGCTTCACCGACAGGCTCTACCGCGCGAGTTCACTGGCCGACAGCTACGACGCCGGGCTGACCGCCATCATCGACACGCTGGACTGCAGGGCCGCATCGATCCTGCGGTTCGACCGCGAGGGCGTAATGCGCTTCGTTGCCTGGCGTGGACTGTCGGACAGCTACCGCGACGCCGTCGACGGCCACTCGCCCTGGACGAAAGGCGAAACCGACCCCGAGCCGATTTTCATCGCCGATATCGATCAGGCCGAGCTGCCGGACGCGTTGCGAGCCAGCATAAAGGCCGAAGGCATCCATGCGCTCGCGTTCCTTCCGCTCACCTGCGCCGGCAAGCTGTGCGGAAAATTCATGGCCTATTACGACACGGTGCAGCAATTCGACCGCCGGCGCATCGATCTCGCCGTCATCGTCTCGCGCCAGCTTGGCTTCAGCATGGAGCGCGCCGATAGCGACGAACGGCGGCAGGCCGCCGAGGAAGCGTTGCGCCAGAGCGAGGAGCGGTTGCGCGGCGTGTTCGAATCGCCCGCGATCGGCGTTGCGGTCCTGACACCCGAGGGGCGCTTCATCGAATGCAACGGCGCCTTCGGCGAATTGTGCGGCTATGACGCAGCCGAACTGCGTACGCTCAACTCGCTGGAACTCACCCATCCCGACGATCGCGCCGCCATGAACGCGCTGCTCGCCGATCTCCAGAATGGCGACCGCTCCGATTTCGTCATCGAAAAGCGCTATCTGCGGAAAGACGGTTCGGTGATCTGGGTGCAGAACAGCGTGTCACTGACCCATGACAAAGCCGGCCGGCCGCTGCATCTGGTCAAGCTCGTTCAGGACATCACCGAGCGCAAGGTCGCCGAGCGGCGGCAACAATTGCTGATCGACGAGATCAACCATCGGGTCAAGAATACGCTCGCCACCGTGCAATCCTTCGCCACCCAAAGCCTGCGCAATGCCAACAGCCTTGCCGAGGGACGTGCCGCGTTCGAGGCGCGCCTGATCGCGCTGTCGAAACCCCACGACGTGCTGACGCGCCAGCATTGGGAAGGCGCGGACCTGGTGGACGTTGTGAATGGCGCGATCGCGCCGTATCGCGGCCGGTCCGGACAGCATCGTTTCAGCATTGAGGGCCAGCGGTTGCGGCTGCGGCCCAAAGCCGTGCTGGCGCTGTCGCTCGCATTTCACGAACTGGCCACCAACGCGGTCAAATATGGTGCCTTGTCGAATGACAGCGGCCGCGTTTCGCTCGAATGGCGGGTCGATCCGCAAGCGCAGCGCTTCGAACTGCGC
Organism: Pseudomonadota bacterium; assembly: GCA_023430245.1. GTDB lineage: Bacteria > Pseudomonadota > Alphaproteobacteria > Rhizobiales > Xanthobacteraceae > Pseudorhodoplanes. The sequence goes on along the minus strand of JAEZBA010000254.1, from coordinate 2,731 downwards.
TGGCGGGAAAGCGGCGGTCCGGCGGTGCAACCGCCCGCCCGCCGCGGCTTCGGATCGCGCTTGGTCGAACGCGGCCTGTCGCAGGACATTGCCGGCGAGGCCCGCCTGACATTCGGTGATGCCGGCTTGGAATGCGCCATCGACGCTCCATTACAAGAAATCGCCGGTTCGCATTGAAGCGGCTGGCCGGACAGGAGCGGTTGTGAACGACACTTTGCCCGATCTTGCGGGGCGGCGGGTTTTTCTGGTCGAGGACGAGGCGCTGATCGTCATGCTGGTCGAGGACGCGCTGGCCGATCTCGGCTGCGTGCTTGCCGGTGTTGCCACCCGGTTCGACGACGCCTTCACAAAGGCGAAGGAACTCGACTTCGACATTGCGATACTCGACGTCAATCTGAACGGGCTACGTACATTTCCGATCGCCGACGCGATCAAGGCCCGCGGCATCGCTTTCGTCTTTGCCACCGGCTACGGCGCGACCAGTGTTCCCGATGGATTGAACGGGGTTCCGATCCTGCAGAAGCCGTTTGCATTGAGCGATCTGGAACGCGCGCTGCGCCAGGCGCTCGGCGCGGCATAAGCGAAGCAAACTCGATCGCCATTGTTGCCGATTGTGCACATGGCGTCGCAATCGCGTTTAGGTGCTTGGCAACCGGCTGCATTCCCGTCTAACTTTTGCCCGGGACCTTTTGGGAGCGCGGGGAATGAAGCTGCGTGCTGCGATCTGCGGCGCAATACTCGCTGCCGTGTTGACTGCGGATGCCCATGCATATGTCCGCATTTCCAACGACAAGGGCGGCCAGATCGGTCCCTATCTCGACGCCTATGTCAGTCTTCGCAAATCCGGCCAACGCGTCATGATCGACGGTCCGTGCCTGTCGGCCTGCACCCTCGTGCTGGGCGTCCTGCCGCGTGACCGCATCTGCGTGACCCCGCGCGCGCAACTCGGCTTTCACGCCGCCTGGAATCCCGGGCGGAACGGCCGCCCGGTGCTCAGCCAGGCCGGCACCAAGGCGCTGTGGGACATTTATCCCGGCGAAATCCGCACCTGGCTGAAACGGCGCGGCGGCCTGAAATCTAAAATGGTCTTTCTGTCGGGTTCGGAGCTGATGTCGATGTATCGCGCGTGCGATTGATCACGCGTTCCGCTCAGTCGTCCGCACCCAGACCACGACCGCGATCGCAGCACCCATCAGCGCGATGACCGCCATCGCGGCGTAGCTCGCGACGCCCACCGCCTCGTACAGCATGCCGGCGAGCAGCATGGAGGCGCTGAGCGTGATGCCCTGCATGACCGAGAAATAGCCCTGCGCGGTTGCGCCGCGGCCTTCAGGCGCCGCATGCGCGACGAAGGCAACGGCGCCGAGATGAATGGCTCCGAACGAGAATGCATGCAGAATTTGCAGCAGCGGCAGCGTCCATCCGGTCGGATCGAAGGCCAGTCCAGCCCAGCGGATGACCGCGCCGGTACCGCCGAGGATCAGGAGCGGGATCGGACCGAAGCGCGGCGGCAAGCGCCCCGACAGGGCGAATAGCAGAATCTCAGCGGCGACCCCGAGCGCCCAGAGTGCGCCGATCGCGACGCCGTCGAAGCCGGCGGCTTTCCAGGCAATGGTCGAGAAGCCGTAATAGACTGCATGGCTGGACTGGATCAGGCTCGCGGCGATGACGATGGCCAAGAAGCGCGGATTGCGCCACAGCGGGCGCTCGGGTTCGGCGCCGGCGCTCCGCCTGACCGCCAGTGGCTGCGGCAACAGCATCAACGATATCCCGGCTGCGGCGATCGCAGGGACCGCGATCAGCCAGACCAGGTTGCGTGCATCGATCAGGTCGAACGCGATACCCGCCCCGAGATTGGCCAGAATGAAGAAGATCGACCCCCACAGCCGGACCGGCCCGTAGGCTTTGCCGCGCGCCCTCAATCCGCGCAGCGTATAGGCGTCGATCAGCGCCGCCGATGGCACATGGACGAAAGCCGTGAACACCGTCAGCGCCACGATCAGCCACGGCCATGAGGCGAGCCCGAGCGCGGTGAAGCCAAGTGCGGTGGCCATCGCCGAGGTCACGATCGCGGTCCGCTGGCCGAGCCGCCCATCGGCGGCGCCGGTGGCCACCGGCACCGAAATGACTCGCAGCAACGCGGTAGCGGCGAGGATCGCGCCGACCTGTCCGGCATCGAAGCCGCTAGCCTGGAGCCAGACCGGAAAGAACGGCAGATGCACCCCAAGCAAAACGTAGGACGCGGCGTAGAAAAATGCGGCCCTCAGGGCAAAACCGTCGCGGGATCGCGTATTGTCAATCATGCTCGCGAATCATGCCCCGGCATCGAACGATTCGCCGCAAGGCGATTCGGATTATGAAACGATACTCGCTGCGCTGACGGACAGCGCGCGCGGCCGGTCGTTCCTGCAGGAATTTCTCCGGCGCAACCGGAGTGCCGAGACCGTGTCGCTGCTGACGGCGATCCGGCGGATCGAAGGGCTTCTGACAACCCGAAGCCTGTAAACGGACCAGGCCGGAAACGACACAGCGATCGACGCCGGGATCGAGACAGCGATCACGACGGCGGTCGAACCGGACCCCGTGGTCCCGGCGGCTGAAGCGGCACATCCTGAAATATCTCTCGCCTCGCAAAGCGAGGCCATGATCATCGCACGTGACGGGTGTGATCCCGAACCCACGGCCGACACCGCGCCGGACGGGACCGTCACGGTCGAGATTGCGCAGATTG
>JAEZBA010000252.1 GCA_023430245.1 Pseudomonadota bacterium | reverse complement strand
GGCACGATGAAGGCGCCGTAAGTCACGCCCTCGATCTGCGGGATTTTGCTGCCGATCGCGGCGCCGAACACGACGAAATACAGCGACGTGGAAATCACCGGCGAAACGATGCTCTGCAGCAGCGTGCGCCCGGTACGCGCCATCTCGAAGTAGTAGATCGCGGCGATGGCTCGGTAGTTCATCGGCTTTGCCTCAACAGATCGACGAAAATCTCCTCCAGCGAACTCTGCGATGTGCGCAGGTCGCGGAAGCGGATTCCGCTTTCGGACAGTTGGCTCAACAGCGTCGTAATGCCGGTGCGCTGCCCCCGCGTGTCGTAGGTGTAGGTCAGCTCGCGGCCGTCCGCCGAAAGCACAATCGGATAGTCCATCAGGCCAGCCGGCAACGCCGACAAAGGCTCATGCAGCTCCAGCGCCAGTTGCTTCTTGCCAAGCTTGCGCATCAGCTCGGATTTTTCTTCGACCAGGATCAGCTCGCCGCCGCTGATGACGCCAACGCGGTCGGCCATCTGCTCGGCTTCTTCGATGTAGTGCGTGGTGAGGATGATCGTCACGCCGTCGTCGCGCAGCGCTCGTACCACCCGCCACAGATCCTGCCGCAGTTCGACGTCGACGCCCGCGGTCGGCTCGTCGAGGAACAGGATGCGCGGCTCATGGGCAAGCGCCTTCGCGATCAGCACACGGCGTTTCATGCCGCCGGACAGCGTCATGATCTTGCTGTCCTTCTTATCCCACAGCGACAGATCGCGCAGGATCTTTTCGACATATGCCGGATTGGCGGGCTGTCCGAACAGGCCACGGCTGAAGCTGACCGTGGCCCAGACCGTTTCGAACGAGTCGGTGGTCAGCTCCTGCGGGACGAGCCCGATCATCGATCGCGTCGCCCGATAGTCGGAAACGATATCGCGGCCGTCGACCGTGACGCGGCCGCCGCTGCGATTGACGATCCCGCAGATGATGCTGATGAGCGTCGTCTTGCCGGCGCCATTCGGCCCCAGCAGCGCGAAGATCTCGCCCTTCATGACATCGAGGTTGATACCCTTCAGGGCTTCAAAGCCTGTGGCGTATCGCTTCGACAGATCGGCAATGGAAATGATGGAATGCTGCATGCAGGATGAAACCAGCGGTGAATGGGGAGACCGGCAGGGTTTATACCGATCCTGCTTTGGAGCCAACTCGGCGATGATGGGGCGGAGGGAGTTGATACCCAAACCCGGCGATCTTACGGCGCTCCGTCTCCAGTTTTATGAATTTGCGATTTCGCGCGAGCACGGTTGAACATAAGAAGGCCGGCGCTCACAGCCAAGGCTGATAGCGCCGCGACTGTGAAAGAACGCACAAGCCCCACATCCTCGATCGTCGCACCGAGAACGAGGAAGAATGCGACGAACGAGAGCAACGATAGCGCAACGCCGCGGACGAGCTGAACGGCGGGCTGCCATCCCCAACGCGCAAGGGTAAACATACCGACCACTGTCACGATGACCGGAAAGCTCGATACGACACCGACCAGCTCCGGCGGCAAAATCTCGGCACTGACCGTAATGATCGCCACCAGCACCGCCGTCGCAATCATCCGCATCGGGATGTCCCACCATGGCAGACTTGGCGGAGCGCTCAGCACATCCGGACGCGGCATCAGCAGATTGGCGCCGATCAGGCTTGCAACAGCAATGATCGCCGCCATCGATGCCGACATGCGCAGACCATCCAGCAGATAGCCCGCGATGCCATAGGCCACGAACACCGCCAAGAGCGCCCACGGCCACGAAACGCGCCTGGCTGCGTGCGTGAACGCCAGCAGCGAAAATGCAATGGCGATCGCGCCGACAAGAGTGCCCGTGGCGGTCCGCGCGACGAATGTATCGCCGTACTCCAGACCGAGGAAGAACAGGATAGGACCGGTCATCCACGGGATGCCGATGATCAGCGCTGCGAAGGTCGGACCCCAGCGCCGCGCAGCAATGCTGACCAGCGCAACGAGGACCGGCGTGATGACGATCTTGAGAAGAAACAGCATCGGCCGCCTTGCCGGGGTCGAACAAATTGAACTGCAGGCCGTCTTTCAGACCGGATTGAGCCAGCAGCGGGCTCGGCATACGTCCGTCGTTAGCATCTTGCAAGTCAAAGCAGGGCTAGCATGCGCTACCTGCGCGGGTGCTGGCTGCAGACGTAGCGCGCGATACACCGCTGGATGGACGGGCCATTTGAATTGGCTTCATCCTGGCAACGCTCGACACAGTCCTCGTAGGACCAGAGCTTGCTCGGATACTGGTCGCAGCGATTTGCAACGATGCATTGTTTCAGCGTGGTTTCGGGTGGCAGATTCTCGCGGCAATCCTGGACGCAAGCTTGATAGCTCATGGTCTCTGCGACCGCGAACGACATCCCCCAGAATTGCCCGATACAAACCGCGCAGGCTGCTGCCACTGCTCGCACAGCTTGAGGCCCCCCCTTTTTGTTTGGCCTCCACTCCCGGTGTCGAGCATAATCGGTGGCTTATGCGCCTTCCAACCGGCTCACCCATGCCTTTGCCATTTGGCTTACGAGGTGTGGCGCAGTTCCCCCATAACTGGTCCGACTCTTCACGGAACTATCAACACTCAGCACTCTGAAAATATCTTTCGTGATCCGCGGCTCGACCGCCTGCATCGTTTCAAGCGACAGCGAATCAAGATCGACACCCTTGGCTTCCGCCGCGGCCACGATCCGTCCGGTGACGTGATGCGCATCGCGGAACGGCAGATTGAGATTCTGCACCAGCCAGTCCGCGAGATCTGTGGCGGTGGAATAACCGCGCCCCGCGGCCTTGGCCATGACCTCGGCGTTGGGCTCCATGTCCTCCACCATGCCGGCCATGGCCGCAAACACCAGAGCCACGCTGTCGAGGGCGTCGA
>JAEZBA010000251.1 GCA_023430245.1 Pseudomonadota bacterium | reverse complement strand
CGAGGTCCTTCGCGCGCAGCAGGACCTCGCTCTTGCCGGTCGTCGCGTCGAAGGCGAAGAGCGACATGGTGTCGTCGCCCGTCTCGCTCGCGAGGAACGTCACGGTCCGCCCGTCGGGCGCGTGCTGCGCCTGCCGCGGGACGCTCCAGCCCGGCTCCGGGTACTTCGCCATCCGCGCGAAGCCGACCCGGCTCGCGCTCGGCGGCCCGATCTCGACCCGCTCGATCTTCGTCGGCGCCGGCTGCTGCTCGCGGATGTCCCGTAACACGGACCGGTTGCCCCGCGCCGCGCCGGTATTGCCGCCGCACGCCGCGACGAGGCAAAGCAAGACGCTCAGCCCACCAGAAGCCGAAGCTCTCATCTCTCTTCTTTCCTCCTGGAGCCCGGAGCCCGGAGCCCGGAGCCTGCGAGCGAAGCGAGCCTCAGTTCAGCTGATGCTTCTCGGGCGGCTACGGCGTGTCGCGATCGAGGAACACGGCTGTGATCTCGCGCTCGAGACCCGCCGACAGCTCACTCTCGAGCGCGGCGACCGAGCCCGCTCCTCGCTCGACGTTGCGCTGGTAGATGAAGAGGCGCGCCTGCATCCCGCCGCCGGTGTCGAGCCCTGCGCTCGCCGCCTCCTCGGGCGTGCGTGCGTCGAGGATCACCATCGCGCGGGGATCGACGCCATCGACGACCAGCTCGGCGCCAGGGACGTCGACGATGTAGATGTCTGCGTCGCGCACCCAGCGCGCGAGGAGCGCATCGAGGCCCTGGATGACCCGCCGGACGAGCTGTGCGAACGCCTCGGGCGACGGCGCCCACGGCGGCGCGGGCTTCGTCATGTCGAGCGCGCGCGAACGGAGAAACGCCTCGACGGCGCCGCGGGTGTCGCCCGCGTCGTCGCGAAGGAGACCTAGGTAGTAGTAGGCGTCCGCGTGCGTCGGATCGGCGCGGACGGCCTCCTCGATGAAGGGCGCCGCCTTCTCGGTCTCGCCGAGCTCGTAGTACGCGCGGCCGATGAGGAAGACGTAGCTGCCGTTCTCGTATGGCGGCTCGGGCAAACGTGCCATGCACTTCTTCGCTTCCTCGACGTCGCCCTTGCCGAGCAGCGCATCGACGCGAAGGAGGAGGCAGTCGGCCATCTCTTCTTTCGTCTCGGCGTATTCGAGCGCGTCGTCACAAAGGTCGATGGCCTCGTCCCACTCGCCCAGCGGGTGCATCAGCACCTCGGCGGCATTCAACATCGCTTCGAGATACGTCTCGTCGAGCGCGATCGCCTGTCGATAGTGCTCGAGGGCCTCCTCGGACTCACCCGACAGTGCGGACGTGTAGCCGAGGAGGTTGTGCACCTCGGGCGACTGCGCGTCGATCTCCAGCGCGCGCTTCGCGCAAGCGCTGGCACCCGGGGCGTCGCCCTTCTGCGCGAGGTCCCAACCTCGATCGAGATGCGCGGACAGTTGATCCATCGGCTCGAAGGACTCGTTTTGCTGAAAGGAGGGGCGGGCGTCAAGCACGCTTCTTCTTCAGGTGTCCGTTCTGGCACGTTCTTGGACGGCGGCCATGGAGGAGCTCGAGGCCGCCTCCCGGCGCTCTCGAGGTGCACGAGCTCGGTGGCAGATCCTGAAATCCCCTGCGGTTCTGGATGTTCGCCAGGTGCTCGAAGAAAAACGCTCCGGCTTTCATAACGCCGGGAGCGACCCTCCACGTATCTCTTCACGAGCGACCCGCCGCGCAGGAGCGCGGCCGGTGGATGCTCGTCTGGTCGCGGCCGTCGGGTCGCTTGCTCGCTGCTCGTGAGCAGAGGACCCATGTCGCGTCTCGCGGTCGCCGCCTCGATCCTCACTGCGCTTCCGATCCCCAGCGTCTTACATGCGGAGGAGTCCGGTCGCTGCTGCGACGGCGACGAGCCGCGCGACCTCGATGCCCTCCACGCTGCCCGTGGTGCACGCGGAGCCGGTGCCGCCGGTACATCAGGCGCCTCGTCGAGGTCGTCTCCCGGTTCGTCCGGTCCTTCGTTCATCCAGTCGTCCGTTCGATCCACCGGACCCCTTTCCTTGCGAGGTACGTCATGAGTCTTCGTCTCTTCTGCTCGTCATCGTTGATCACCATCGCGCTCGTTGCGTGTGGCGGCGAGCCCGCGACAATCCCTGATCCGATCCCGCCGCCGCCCGACGGAGCGGGTGAAGGCTCCGGGACCTCGGACCCCACGGCGCCGACCACGCCGGACACGCCAGGCGCTGGCGCCTCCGGACCGCGCGTGACGATCCGGATGCGCGGCTCGACGGCGCCGTTCGCGCATGCCGACGGGTGGTCCGGAGAGACGCCGAAGACGCAGGTGGTCGCGATCCGCAGCCTCTGGCTCCTCCGGTCGCTGACGGATGCCAGCCCCGTCCAGGTGTTCGACCACGGGGCGAGCGCCGCCGCGGCCGACCTCGTGGGGAACGAGACTACCGACGTCGCGAGCGTCGTCGCGAAGACGCTCCCCGCAGGCGACTTCACGATCGCGAAGGCCGGCGTCGCGTACGTGCGCTACTCGGT